>NZ_JBVIRY010000034.1:0-112926 GCF_055575795.1 Kitasatospora sp. NPDC034023 | reverse complement strand
CGCCTGGAACTTCGAAATGGAACAAGATAGAGCACCGCCTCTTCTCCAAGATCAGCAGCAACTGGCGCGGACGCCCGCTGACCAGCCACGAGGTCGTCGTCAACACCATCGGCGCGACCACCACTCGCACCGGGCTGACGGTGCACGCTGAACTCGACCCCGGCGCTTACCCGACCGGCGTCACGGTTTTGGACGAGGTCATGGCGGCCCTGCCGCTGACCGCGCACGACTGGCACGGGACGTGGAACTACACCCTGCGGCCCGAACCGCCGGCCCGGGTGCCGGTCCCGACCAGCGAAGACCGTACCCAGCCCGACGACCGGGCCCCCGGCTGGCTGCACCATCCCACCCTCACCGGCATGGACACCGGAGCGTTCGCCGACCTGCTGGCCGAGGTCGAGCAGTACCTCCTCGACCACCCGCCGATCAGCCTGCACCACAAGCGCGCCCGGCACCGCACCCTGCGGCGCGGGCCCCTCTCGCTGTCCGACCGACTGCTGGTCACCGTCATCCGCCACCGCTGGAAGACCCAGATCCGGGTCCTCACCTCTCTGCTCGGCTCGCCAGCGGCCGCCGTCGGCGACGCCCTGCACGAGATGACCCCCATCCTGGAGGCCCTCGACCGCCGCGCCCGCCCGGCACCGATCACCGCACCCACCGCGGCAGACCTCGCCGACCTCGTCGGGCGAACCCACACCAAGAACGCCAAGTAATTAATCGGCGGCTCCCAGGGCGGCGTCGTTCTGGAGATGTGTCCGGTTTGATCACATGATGCCCAGTGTGCCGAGCGGGCGGGCGGCGTCCCGGGCGTGGTGACGGATGCCTGCGGCGATGTTGTCGTGGCCGGTCAGTCGCAGCGCACCGATGGCGAGGTTGCGCAGGGTGGCCATGGCGCGGGGCGCGGTGCCGGTGCGGACGCGGGAGGGGTCCTCGGCGTATGCGGTGTCACGCACGTGATGGATCTTGTTCTCGACGCCCCAGTGCTCTCGGACGCGCTGCGCGATCTCCACCGGACCGGCGTGCTCGGGCGTGAGGCTGGTGACACCGTAGACGCATCGGCGAGTTGGCCCAGGCCAGCTGGGATGGGCGATGATGAACAGGCAGGCGCCCGCTGACCTGCAACTTCAAGATGGACGCAGCTCATTGGGCTCCGGGCTCGCAGTCGGCCCCAGCGGCAGAGTAGCTGACTGGGTGAGGCTTGTGGTGGCCCGGCAGCGGGTCTGCCGGGCCACGTTCGGTCAGTGGGTGTCGGTGCGCTTTTCGAGGCGGGTGCCGTGGCGAAGGGTGATCGACATCAGGTCGCTGGGAACGTCCAGTTCCAGGCGGTGCCAGCGGCCACGGGGGACGATCACCGCGGTGCCTGCCTGCAACCGCACCATGTCCTCGGTGCCGCCGGGCCTGTCGGAACGGAAGTAGAGGCGGATGCCGCCGGTCAGGCAGCACACCGCTTCCTCGGCCTGTGGGTGCATCTCCCAGTGGTCGGCGTGAACGTCGGCGTCGGTTTCCACGTGGAACGTGGCGATCTGCCAGGCGCCGGAGTCGCTGCTCGTCATCTGCCGTTCGACGGCTCGGACGTCGCCGTCGGGGTGGAAGTGCAGCGCCGAGGCGAACAGGTCGATGGGGGTCGTCGTCATGATGATGTTCCTTCCAACTGGCTCTCTGTGGGGGCGGTGGGTCGCGGGAGAGGTGTGACGGCCCGGCGGCGCGGCAGTACGCCGATGGCCACGACCGTCGCGAGCACGAAGAGGGCGGCGGCGATGGCCAGGCCCAGGGCGTAGCCGTCGTTGAGTGCGGCGGGGTCGGTGGCCGTGCCGGTGTGGTGTGCGGCGATGGTGGCCAGGGCGGCCAGGCCGATGCAGCCGCCGAGTTGGCGGGAGCTGTTGAAGAGGCCGGAGGCCATGCCGGCCTCACGCGGAGCGACGCCGGTGGTCGCGGCGGCGGCGACCGGGGCCAGCACCAGTCCGGTACCGATGCTGGTGACGAGGGACGGGCCGAGTACGTCGGCGAGGAAACTGCCGTCGGGGCTGATGAGCGCGAACCAGGCCAGGCCCGCGGCGGCCAGCAGGGCGCCGGGCACGAGCGATGCGCGAGGTGTGCGGGTGGAGGTGATGCGGGTCGCGGCGACGGTGCCCGCGACCAGGCCTGCGGAGAAGGGCAGGAACGCGGCGCCGGTTGCTGCGGTGCCCATGCCCAGGACCTGCTGCATGTACAGGGACACGAAGTAGAACGCCGTGAACTGCCCGGCCGCGGCCAGGAACACCAGCACGTTCGCGCCGGCGACCCAACGGCTGCTCAGGAGGCCGAAGCGCAGCAGGGGTGCGGTGACTCGTGACTCGGCGATGACGAAGGCGGCCAGCAGCGCGACCGCGGCGGCGAGGGTCGCCCACGTGATCGGGGAGCCCCAGCCAAGGGTGTCGGTGCGGACGACACCGAACACCAGTAACCCGACTCCACCGGTCGCCAGGACGGCACCCAGCACGTCCAGCCTCTCGCGCCGGGCGGGCTGTGCGCCGGCGGGCACGCCTGCGGGCACCAGCGCGAGAGCCGCCACGACGATGGGCAGGTTGATCAGCATGACCCAGCGCCAGCCCGCGTACTCGGTCAGCAGCCCACCTGCCAGCACGCCCAGCGCGCCGCCTGCGGCGTTCACCGCGCTCCACACCCCGAGCGCGCGGGCGCGCTGGGGGCCTTCGGTGAAGGTGGTGGTGAGCATCGCCAGCGCGGCCGGCGCGACGGCAGCGGCGCCCAGGCCTTGCCCGGCGCGGGCGGCGATCAGTTGCCAGGGTGCCTGAGCCAGTCCGCCCGCCAGCGAGCACAGCCCGAAAACGGCCAAGCCCAGCACGAACAGTCGACGCTGGCCGTACAGATCGCAAGCGCGGCCACCCAGCAGCAGTAACCCGCCGAACGTGAGCGCGTAGAGGTGCACGACCCACGACAGGTCGAGCGGCGCGAATCCCAGCGCTGTGCGGATCGCGGGCAGTGCGACGTTGACCACCGACATGTCCAGGGCGAGGACGAACTGGGCGACGGCTGCTGCCGCCAGCACCGCTCCGGGGCGCCCCCGTAAGTTTTTATACATGTAAGGAAAGTAGCGCGAAGGGATCGCCGCTGTCGACACCTGGGGGATGATGGGAGGCATGCCGCAACCGTCCGCACCGCGTAAAACCCTCGGCCGACCTCCCCGCATCCTCCTTGCGGAGGTCATCGAGACGGCCAACCGGATCGTGACCGAGGAAGGCGTGAACCGGCTGACCATGCGGCGACTGGCCACAGAGATCGGCAGTACGCCGATGGCGCTCTACCACCACGTCCGCAACAAGGAAGACCTGCTCGTCCTGCTACTGGACGACTACGCCACGCGGACACTGCGCCGACCCGAACTGCCTGCCCACCCTCGCGAGCGGATCGTCGCCGCTGCCGCCGCGATCCACGAGGCGCTCGCCGCCTGCCCCTGGATCACTGAGGTGCTGACCGCCGACGACTTGATGTCCACGTCCGCACTGTGGTTCGTCGAGCAGATCGTCGATGGCCTGGTCGAGTGCGGACTGACCCCTGAGCAGGCCGTGCGCGGCTACCGCGCGATCTGGTACTACACCGCCGGTGAAATCATGGTCCGCGCGGCAGCGACCCGGCGGCGCGCAGACGATGACCGTGCGACCTACCGGGAGCAAGTCTTCGCCGATCTCGACCCGGGCGAGCTTCCCCGCTTGGCACAGGTCGCGGACCACTGGGCGTCGCTGACCGCTGAGGACACCTACCTGGACGGGCTCCGAGCCCTGGTGGACGGCCTCCTCACCACCCGCTGACGGACCGCAGCCGCCAATGAACGCGTCAACGTCCTGCACCGCTGACATTCTGCCAACACACCAGCGCGTCTCCTCTGTCGAGCATGGTCGCCTTGAGCTGGGGGCGCAGCCGCCACTCCTCGCGGGTCTGGGTCGCCGAAACGTACGTGACGTTGAGTGGGTATTCGGCAAGATGCCGGCGCCCGGGCTCATGGCAGTGAGTCGGCCTGGGCGTTCACCTGGGACAATGCCCGGATCGTGATCGCCAATGCCATCGTCATCGTCATCGTCATCGGAAATGCGAAAAGTGCGAAAGTGCCTTCCGTGCCGGGAAGATGAGGCCTTGTCGAAGGTCTCTGTCAACCCGGCAGGGAAGGCACTTCTGCGTTCGCACGACGGCCCAACGGGCTCCAGCCGGCCGGACAACACCCGGCCGCACCCTGATCGGCGGCCAGCCGGGCGGCGAGCGGGCCGGCGGGGCGGGGCGGGGCGATGCGGGTCCTGCGCTCTCCGCCGGGCCCGTGCAGCCGCGCGCCGAACCCGCAACGACTGCACCAGGCCGTCCGTTTGGAGTCAGGACCGGTCGTACGGGCAGTCAGGCTCTGTGCTGTACTACGTGCTCTTCCGTGTACACCGTGCCGCACCTTTGGAGCCACCTCTCGATGAGCGTCACCTGCCCGACGTGCGCCGCGGCGGACGAGACCATCGCCGTACGGAAAGCCCTGTTGGATGCTGACCGGCCCCTCGACTCGCCGACGCGGGAGCTGCTGTCGATGCCACCCGAGCCCGGGGGCACGACCGGGGCCGCGATCACCCTCTTCGTCCTGGCCGGCCTCTTCACCCTGCTGGGACTGCGCACGCTGTTCTCCGGAGACGGCGACGCCGGCTCCGACGCCGCCTACCAGGTCGGCTACCACTACGGCGCGTTCCTCGTCGCCGCGATCCTGCTGGGGATCGGGCTCACCATCCATTCCGACCACCGAAGCCGTCGGAATGACACCGCGGGCGAGTGGCCGCGGACCTACGACCAGTGGCAGCAGCTCCAAGGGGTGTGGCGGGCGAGTTGGCTGTGCCGACGATGCCGCGTCGCGTTCCTTCCCGCCGCGTCGCTGCGCCCTGACTTCGTCGCCTCGTCCGCGATACCCGTGGCGCAGTTCCCGCAGTGGACGGCGGCCGTCGCGCGACAGGACGACCACCCCGGCGCCCCGGCCGCTTCGGACTGATCGCCGCCGGCCTTTCCCCGAGATCGCCTCCGGGGGTTCACAGCTGCGCGCGCGTGCCGCGTCCGAGGAGGAGTCAGCCGGACCGCGGTGACAGACGTAGGGGACGCCGCTCGGCACGGCGTCCCCTCTCACGCGCGGGGCGCGGCGCGCAGGGCGGCGGGCGGGCTCAGGTGGCGGGGAGGCTGCTCGCCAGCTCCCGGAAGCGGGCGGAGGGCCGCATCATGCCGTTGTCCCCGACGTTCAGGTTCTCCAACCAGCCGTCCCGGTACCAGAAGATCGACGAGGTCAGCGGGGCCGGATCGTTGGCCTGGAGCTGCTTCGACAGGTCGATCATGAAGCGGATCGCGTTCAGTGACGCGCCGCTGCGGATCGGCGCTGCGCAGAACGCGTTGTTCGTCGGCAGGGTGACCAGGGCGCCGTGGGGCAGCTCGACCCCGCCGAGGGCGTTCTCCAGGCGCAGGGCCTGGGCGGCGCCGGGCCACACCCCTGTCCCGTTGACGGCGTAGAGGATGTCGCCGTTCGACGCGTTGAAGGACTGCCGGTTGAGCTGCTCGGTGGCCAGGTTGGCGAAGGCCCGCTCCCAGAGCTCGGCCCGGCTGACGCTCCACTGGTCGGCGGCGTGCTCGGCTATCGACAGGGCCTCGGTCGTCCCGCCCCGCTTCCCGCCGTTCACGCACAGGACGACCGACAGTTCGTCGTCGATCTGCCGGGCCATGGGGTCGGGCCCCAGGGTGCGGGTCGGGGTGACCAGGAGCCGCAGCCGGTCCCGGACCTCGAAGACCGAGATCGCGGCCAGCGCTTTGCACGGGCCGTGCTCGTCGCACAGCGGCTTCGGAAGGTTCTTGCGGTTGCCGAACAGCGGCATGGGGGGCTCCCACGGGTCGGTGCGGTGGTCGGACCAAGGTCACAGCATCCCACCGGAGTTCGCTGCCGTCCCATGGATCGTCCGATCCTCGGACTGCGTCCGGACGGTTTGTCAGGGTGAAGGCCCCGAACCCTGGAACCCAAGGTCGGCTTCGGGGCGTTCACCTTGTGCCGTCAGAGCCCGAAGTTCCAGTCGACGATCATCTGCAGCAGGTCCTTGCGCTCGTCCACGAAGTCCATCGCGATCACGCCGTAGTGCGCGCGTTGGGAGATGCGCGGCGTCAGGTAGTCCTGGATGGAGGGGTTGACGACCTTGGCGATCCTGTACGGATCCTCGGGGAAGGCGCTGGCGCTGGCGAAGTGGATGTACAGCTTGCCGTCGTCCTGGTGGTAGAACGCCGTGTCCAGTCCAGCCCTGACCCGCTGGACCTTGCGGCTGGACCCGTCGCCGAACTCGTCCTGCAGCCAGATCCGGTTGCTGTCCCCCCACCGCAGGGGGTCGTAGCGCCCGTCACCCCAGGTGAAGTCCGACATGATGGGGACGATCTTGCCGCGCACCTGGCCCAGGGTGGGCAGCCCGTCGGGCAGCGAACCGGTCTTGGGGAGCCAGAACCACGGCCGGTAGTTGCCCTTCCCGTCCATGCCGTCCATGTAGTAGTTGAAGATCTCGCTGAACCGGTAGTCCTGCCCCTCGGTGTATTCCTTCCTGATCCGCATGATGATCGTCTCGCGGGGGTTCGACTTCAGGAAGTCGATACACAGGTTCAGCACGTCACCGAAGTTGATCTTCTGGTAGATCTTGTCGTGGTGGATGGTGAAGACATCGCCCATCACCTGGCATCGGATGTCGAGGAATCGCACCCCCGCCTGGAGCTGCTGGGGGATCCGCCACTCCTGGCACTGGGCATAGCCGAAGGCGCCGCCGTCGTAGAGCGCACAGGTCTCGTGGGTTCCGGGGATCGTCAGTTGCGACAGCTTCACGTTGTCGCCCAGCAGCGACATCCACTTCTCGGTGGGGCGGCGGACGAGGCGGTCCGGTGCGGCGGAGGCCAACGCGCCCGAACCGGCGACGCCCAGCGCACCGGTCGTGGCCGTGAGCGCGGCGGCTCGGAGAAGGGTCCTACGGTTGATCGGCATACAAGAAACCTCCGGAATCGGAGTCCTGATGGGTGATCGGATGCGAACGTCTCTTCTGTCGACTCCAACGGGCCACCGCCCGGGCCCGGTTCATCGTTCGCGAACCGCCCGGCCGCGTGGCCACCGGCTACCTGCTGATCGACGCCGTTCTGCGCCCCGCGACCCGTCCGGGTGCTTCGACGCGGAGCCGATGTTCGGCGTCGAGTTCAAGCACCCCGAGAAACGCGGCCGCTTCGGTGAGTCCGGCCCGCAGATCGCGCAGGGGTCCGGCCCTTTCGAGCGGCCTTCGCGGGATCCCTAGCCGTCCGTCCGCTTGATCCACTCGCTGCCGCCCAGCGGGTAGTCGTAGCCGGGGCGGTTGACGTCGGCGCTGGTGCGGAAGGGGGTGCCCCCGTTGTCGAGGCGGATGGTGCCGCGGCGGCTGCCGCTGGACCAGTCCAGTGCGAGGTCCCATCGGACGTCATGCGCCTTGGTGTGCGCGGTGACGTAGAAGACCTCGGGGTCGGACTTGCTGACCTTGTACGGGAATTCGCGTTGGCCGCCCTGGACGGTGATCACGGGACTGCCCCGGTCGAGGTCGATGTCGAAGGACTTGGTGTCGACCTCGCCGCCGCAGCCGACGCCCATCGAGTAGTCGTTCCAGGCGAGCGGCGCGCCCTTGGCCGTGACCCGCACGTGCAGTGCCTCCAGGACAACCGTGTCCGCTCCGGTGCCCTGGACGGTGAGGGCGATCTCCTGCTCGCCGGAGGAGACCGCGCCGTAGGCGGCGGACCAGCGCGGGGCGTCGCGCTCGGGGGCGGGCGGCCCGACCTGGGCGGGCGCGCTGTTGACGAGGAAGTGCTGGCTGCACGGATCGGCGTAGACGTACGGGCGGACGCCGACGGTGAGCGGCGCGGGCGCGTCGCCGGGCGGGGTGGGAGTGGCGGTCGGGCTCGCGGGCGCATTCTCGGCGGTGGAGGCGGTGGAGGCGGTGGGGCCGGAGACGGATGGTGCCGGTACGGCCCCCGGGCCCGCCGTCGTGGCACCGGCCGCCGGCCGGCCGACCGTATCGTCGTCGCCGCCCCAGACGGCGGGACGCACGACCACCACGACGGCGGTCACCAGGGCGACGGCCGCGGCGGAGGCGATCAGCGCGCCACGGTGGCGCCGAGGCGGGGCGGGCTCCGCCACCCCGACGACCGGCTCCCCGCCCGTGCCCCCTGCGGAGGGGGGTTCCACCGGGGCGGCCGGGGCCGTCGGTTCAGTCCGGGGCTGCTGCGCGACCGGGGCCTGGGCCTGAACCTGGGCCGGCGTCGGAGTCGGCGTCGGTTCCGGTTCCGGGGCCCGATCCGTCCGGCGCCCCCGCGCCGCGTCCGCCAGGATCCAACTGCGGTGCAGTTCCACGAGCTCGTCCGGAGTCGCCCGGCACACCCGTGCGAAGCGCTCCGCCGACACGTACTCGTTGGGCAGCGCCGTGCCGTTGCAGTAGCGGTGCAGCGTCGAGGTGCTCGTGTGCAGCCGCTTGGCCAGCGTTCCGTAGCTCAAGCCAGAGCGGGTCTTGAGTACGCGCAGCAGCCGCGCGAACTCCTCCGTCGCCGCGGCCCCCATGTCCTCCGCCACCCGTCCCCTCCATTCCCCCCGCGTCCCGTTCCAGCGTTCCAGGCCCGTTCCACCCCTGCTGGTCAGAGCCACAATCGCCGTTCCACCCTACCCATCGGGGCGTCAGACGTGGCGGGTGGGACGGATCACCGCACAAGCTTCGGTCATCCGATCGACCCACCACCCGACCGACTGCCGAAAGGGGCACGACCACATGTCCGTCCGTACCTCCCGCACCCGTCTGATCACCGCCGCCGCGAGCGTCGCGTTCGCCGCCTTCTCGATGACCGCGTGCAACGACAGCGGGGACATCGCGACGGCAACCGGCCCGTCGCTCAGGGCCACCGTGCCCGCCGCGACGCCGGCCTCGCCGACGGCCCCCGCGACATCCGCCGCCCCGTCCGCCGGCACCGCCGTCTCCACCGGCAAGCCCCCGGCCGCCGCGCCCCAGCCCACCGGCCCGAAGCCCGCCACCGGCACCCCCGCGCCGAAGACCCCCGCAGCACCCGCCGCCCCCGCGGCCGCCAACCCGAGCACCTGCGAGGGCTCCAACACCAAGACCACCGCCGCCCCGCTGAACCGCCCCGTGAACCACATGCTGCTCACGGTCACCAACACCGGCTCCGGCATCTGCTACCTCTACGGCTACCCGGCCGTCCGGTTCGGTGAGGCCCAGTCCCTGCCCCCGGTCATCACCGACTCGAAGCCGCAGGCCGTCGTCACGCTCAAGCTCGGCGAGTCCGGCTACGCCTCCGTCAACCTGTCCTCCACCGACGGCATCGACGGCTCGAACGGCCACACGGCGCCGTCCCTGGTCGTCTACTTCCAGGGGCGCTCAGGCAACGAGAGCGTCGGCGCGGGAGCCCACCCGTCGCTGCCCGCGAACGGCGTCTACGTGGACGACTCCCTGAAGGTCACCTACTGGCAGCAGTCGCTGGACGACGCCGTCTCCTGGTGACTCCGGCAACACCCGACGAACCGGGAGCAAGCACGAACCGACAGCACCCGACCGGAAAGCAGGCACGCCACCATGCGCCACACGCCCCGCAGAATCGCCCGGCTCCTGGCCGTCAACGCCGGCGCGGCCTTCCAGGTTCTTGTCCTCGGAAGTCCGGACGACCCGTGCCTCTCGCGGGAAGCCGCCGTCACCCGTCGCTGATGTCTGATGCCTGACGCTCGCGGCGAAGGTCCTGAACCTGCCACTCTTCGCAGCGGACAACGGTCTCGGCCGGTGCTCCTGGATCTCTGGGATACCGACATCGCACCCGAGTTGACCCCGCTCTACAAGCGACACGGGCTCCTGCTAGGCCGACGCCATGAACGCCGCCGGCACCACGCTGTCACAGCTGCCACCGCTCGACATCACGGAACTGTGGGACAGTACGTGATCCAGGAGGCGCTCGGCCACCACCCCGTCACCCCGTCCGTTTCGCCTCCAGGACCTGAGCCCGACGGCGAGACTGTCCCACTCTGCCCCTCCGGGCTGCGAGACTTGGATCATGACTACCGATCGTCCCACCCTTTCGCTGCCCGCCTTCTCCGAGCCCGCCATCGACGCGCCCGTTCCCGCCTGGTCCGACGGGCGTCGGCCGCTGCCGGTCGAGCAGGGCGCCGATTTCCGCCAGCCGCCGCGCGAGACCGTCCCCGTACCCGCCCCGGCCCGGCGCCCGCTCGCGGTCGGCGGACTGACCTTCTCCGACCCGGAGCGGCAGGGCTGACGGTTCCGGCCCGCGCCGCCACAGGTCTCTGAACTGCGGAGATTTCACGAACCGGCCCCTCGGCATCCATCCGTCACGGACCAC
Organism: Kitasatospora sp. NPDC034023; assembly: GCF_055575795.1. Classification (NCBI taxonomy): domain Bacteria; kingdom Bacillati; phylum Actinomycetota; class Actinomycetes; order Kitasatosporales; family Streptomycetaceae; genus Kitasatospora; species Kitasatospora sp. NPDC034023. The sequence goes on along the minus strand of NZ_JBVIRY010000034.1, from coordinate 102,537 downwards.
GACGTACGGCGAAGGGGGCGGGCGGCGAACTGCGAAGATGAGCACATGTCTGTCGTGCCCGTCGAACCTCGTCCGCTGAACGACTCCGAGCGAGCCGTGCTGGACCACCTCCTGACAGTCGACTTCGTCGGCGCCTCGGCGCTGCGCAGCCAACTGGACCGGACCGAGGTCGTGGCCACCTGGGGAGCCCGGTCCGTGAGCGTCGACCTGCGGGTGCGGGGGCTGGAGCCGCATCCCGCACCGGCGTTCACGCTCGTGCCGGTCGGCGCTTTCGTTCACGACCGCTCCGGCGAATACATCGGCGAACTGCTGGTGTGGGTCGAGGGCGGCACGACTTTGTCAGCACTGGAGTACGCCTGGGTCACCGATGAGATGCCGACCTCCCTGCCGTCCGTGGACCAGATCCGGCTCACGGCCGATTGACCTCGTCGACGCCGGTCAACGAGCGCGTGCGGCAGGGCCCAGTGCGTTGGGGTAGTGCGTCGGGGCAGGTGAATAACGAGGCTGCCGGGCGGAACAGTCGAGATTTCAGACATCTCACTCGACCGCTGGTGGCCAGGACCGTCACGGCAAGAATTACAGACCGTCATCAGGCCCGGAATCCAGGAGGCCGAAGTGTTTCTCCGGGGGCGTCAAGCACTGGCGGAGCAGTAAGGTGCAGGACTACGGTTGTGTCAGACGCCAAAAGCAGATCGATTGCTACGGGTCCGCAGCCTCCGACCCGGTTTCGTCAACGGATCTTGCAGGTGCACGTTTGACGCAGGGCGCCTTCGTCAATTGCGCCGTGCGCGCTTCCTGTGGAATTGCCGCCCGTTTCAGTCGGGAGGCATCGCCGATCCGATAGGTACCACCGGGAGGTACCAATGGTTTTCTTCAATTCTGCGGACTCCACCGGGAGCGGCGAGTTCTGGCAGAACTCCGGATCACCTTCGGTCGACCCCAAGGACGTCCTGACCGGCGCCACCGAACTGGCCGGTGGCGTAGCCCTGCTCCTTCAGGACCCGGGCGATGGTCGGGTCCTGCGGCTGCATGCCCAGCTCCGCCCCCGGCAGCCCCACCTTCGACAGGCCGGTGCGGAACGGGCTCTGGCCGGTGATGAACGCCGAACGCCCCGCCGTACAGGACTGCTCCGCGTAGTAGTCGGTGAACCGCATACCCTCGGCGGCGATCCGGTCGATGTTCGGCGTGCGGTAGCCCATCAGGCCGTCGCTGTAGCAGCTCAGGTTCGTGATCCCGATGTCGTCGCCCCAGAGCACCACAATGTCGGCTTGCCCGCCATCGTCCGCGTCTCTCTCCTCGGCCCCGCCGGTCCTGCCTCGCTCCCACGCTGGGAGTCGGCCGGGGCGCCCGCCATGCGCAGTGCTGCAAACCGGTGAACCCCCGCACCGCCGGCCGGCCGGCCGGCCGACCAGCCGGACGGACGGACGGACGGACGGTGCAGGCCGGTCCCGTTCGGGTGGAGTGGTCTATTGGAGGATGTTGATCGCCCGAGCGATCACCAGGGCCGCCACCACGAGCGAGACGGCACTTTGAGTGATCATCAGCAGCTTGGCCCACGACTTGACCGGCGACGTGTCGGCCGGACCGAACGAACTGGAGGTCCAGAAGGCCAGCGCCAGGTAGTCCACGAAGACCGGCACCCACGCGGGGGAGGTGCCCTGCCGGAGCTGCATCTCGGGGAAGACGAACGCGGGGTCCGCGAAGGGGTGGTGCGCCCGCGTGGCGGCGCCGCCCCGGTCCAGATCCCAGTACCACAGCGCGAACGCGATCACGTTGGTCACCCAGACGACCCCGCCCGTCGCCAGCAGGCCCGTCGCGTTGTTGGCGTAGAGCTTGCTGTCGGTCAGGATGTCCGCCACCAGGGACGCGGCAGCGAAGAGGTTCGCCAGCGTGATGAACGCGATCACCAGGTCGGTCACCACCCGTAGCCACCGTGTCTGCCGATCGATCCGGCCGGGGTCGGCTCCGATCAGGACAGCCATCAGCACCACCATGACCACCGGCAGCACCCACGACGGGCTCTCGCGATAGCTGCGCGGGAGCGCGACATGGAGCAGCGCGGCGACCAGGACGGCCGACGCCACCGGCCACCAGTGCTCGCCGCGCGGCTCTGCCGGCTCCATCGACCGACCCGCGGGGGACGGTTCGCCGGGATCATCGAGGCGGGAGCTCATGGCTCATTGTGTTGCCGTCCGGCTCCCGAGAGCCGCACGGCAGGTCGATGGTCACCCCCGGGGAGCAACCGTGCGCACGGCGCGCCGTGCGGATCCAGGAGTCAGCCCCCGCTGATCCCCCGTCTCCCAAGGGGCGGGTCGCCGTGCGCCCCGCATCGACGTCGTCACCCTCGACCTGGCGGACGTCCGCAACCGCGTGCTCCGTCGCGGCGAGATGACCGACACCGCCGCCGTCATGCGGCGGCCCCCTGGGGGTGGTGACGGCCCGGTTCTGTCCGGGGCAACGGATGCGGAGGCTTCACGGGTTCAGAATCCCGGGCAGGAATATTCGTGAAAGGAAAGTTCCCAGGTCAAAGGGGTGCGATGAAGCCGAAGTTGTGAAGCGTGCATGGCATTGCAGGGGCTTATTCCCGGGCGGGGAAGCTGCCAATGCAAGGAATTTGCTCATCGCTTACTTGATTCGCGCAAGTCCCTTCCGTTCGCCGATCGAATCTGACAGCATCGTCCGCTATCCGGCGACCGAAGGCCGATGATCACCGCGCCGGTGTGACCGTGTGGTGTCCCTGCTGTTCGCGGCCGCGATCGCGGCCGCCCCGCTGCTGTCGGCGTTCCTCGTCGGACGCCGCCGTCGAGACGTGGCCGGCCGGCTGCGCCACGTGGAGGAGAAGTGACCACCCAGGCCGGCACCCCCGTGCCCACCCCCGACACCGCCCGCCAGAACGCCCACCAGCCTGCCCGCCAGCCCGCCCACCGCCCCGCGCGCTGGGTCCGCACCAGGCTTCGCGCGAACCCGATGGCCGCGCTGCTCATGGCCGCCCTCGCGTTCGTCACCGTCTTCCTGGCGGCGGCCTTCCCCCGCGTCACGGACCGGGGCGCGGACACGGCGCTCCAGGACTTCGTCAGCCAGAAGGGCCTCAACCAGACCAGTCTGCAGACCACCTCCAAGACTCAGGACGACGACAACGGCGCCGAACTCGACCGGGTGCAGCGGCAGCTCACCGAGATGGTCGGCCGGCAGCTGACGCTGGCCCAGCCGGGCCAGGCCCACGGTGCCCGCGCCCTGGCCGACCGCGGCATGGGCAATCCGGAGTACGTCCGGATCGCGGAAAAGCGGACCGACCCGGTCCTCGGCCTGCTTTACGTGCCCGACCTGGCCGCACGGGCCACCCTCACCGACGGCACCTGGCCGACCCCCGGCACCGTCGGCGGTCCGCTGCCGATCGTGATCAGCAAGCAGGCCGCCGAGACCATCCACATCAAGCTCGGTGACGTCATCGACAACGGCGTCGAGGGCTCCGGCACCAAGCGGACCACCGTGGTGGTCGGCCTCTACCAGGTCAACGACCCCCAGGACCCGTTCTGGGACGACCTCGGCTGCCCGGCCCGCGCCTGCCTGAGGACCGACCCCAGACAAGAGCACTGGATGACCAACGGGTTCGTCGACGGCGGCAGCCTGCCCGCTCTGACCCGCTGGGGTTCGAACGCCGAGAACTTCTGGCGGCTGCCCGTCGACCCGGCCTCGCTGCACGCCGACCGGCTCGACCACACCCGCAGCGTCATCAGCTCCTTCCTGACCGGGCGCGACGCCACCGCCCTGGCCGACGCGACCAGGCGCGCCGACCTGCACACCGCCTCGGGCCTGCCCGACGTGCTCACCCGGGCGGACGAGCGCTACCGGGCCTCGCTGCCGCTCAGCGCGATCGGCCCGGCCGGCGTCGCGGGCGTCGCCACCGTGGTGCTGTTCCTCGCCGCCGCCCTCACCACCGACCGGCGCACCGCCGAGATCCGGCTGCTCCAGGCCCGCGGCGGCTCCCGCACCGGGGTGCTGGGGCGGCTGATCGCCGAGGGCGCCGTCACCGTCCTGCCCGCCGCCGCGCTCGGCACGGCCCTCGCCCTGGTGCTGCTGCCCACCGTCCGGTGGGACCGCTCGGTGCTGGCGGCCCTGGTTGCGACCCTGACCGCGCTGCTGGCCTTCCCGACCCGGGCGGCCCTGCTGTGGTCCCGTCGGCGGCCGTACGGCGGCCGACGCCGACTGGTCGGCGAACTCACCGTCCTGGCCGTCACCGTCGCGGCCGTGGCGGAGGTCCGGCGCCGTGGCGTCGGCCACCCCGGGGCCGGGGTGGACCCGCTGCTGGTCGCCGCGCCGCTGCTGCTCGCCGTCACCGGCGGGCTGCTGCTGGCCCGGATCGAGCCGGTGCTGGTCGGCCGGCTGGCCGCCCTCGTCGGCCGCGGCCGCGGCCTGATCGGCTTCCTCGGCCTGGCCCGGGCGGCGCGCGACACCTCGGGCCGGCGCCGGCCCTCCGTGCTGCCGCTGCTGGCCCTGCTGATCGCCGTCACCACGACCGGATTCGGTGCCACCGTGCTCGACACCGTCGACCACGTCCGGGCCCGCGCCGCGCGCATCGCGACCGGCGGCGACGTCTCCGTCGTCATCCCGGACTACGCCACCCTGACCGAGTCGTTCACCAAGGCCGCCGCCGCCCTGCCGGGCGTCCGGGCCTCGACCGGGGCCTGGGTCGAACCCAGGGCCCGCTTCTTCGGCGCCGACCAGGACTACACCGAGGCCTACCTGGTGGTGGTCGAGCCGACGGCCTACGCCGAGATCGCCCGTACCCTCGGGGCCGGCGAGTTCGACCCGGCGAAGCTGGCTGGCACGCCTGGCACGCCTGGCGCGTCCGGCACGTCCGGCACGTCCGGCCGCCGGGAGACCCCGGTGCCCGCGCTGTTCAGCCGCGACCTGGCCAAGCGCCTGGCCGCCGGCCCGGCCGAGGTGCGCACGCCCAACGGCAACAGCCTGCGCACCACCGTCGCCGGGATCGTCGACGCCACCCCCGCGCTGCCGGACCCGGGCAAGCCGTTCGTCGTCGTCCCGGCCGGCCCCACCTGGGAACGACTGCCGGACACCAAGCGGGTGAACAAGTGGTTCGCCGTCGGCGACGTCGACCCCGAGCGGGTCAGGACGGCCCTGCGGGACAACAGCGGGGACCGGCCGGTCGGTATGGCCAAGCTGATCGCCGACAGCGCCACGGCCACCGGCAAGGACACCCACGGCCTGCCCGCCGGATACACGGTGCACAGCAGCCAGGAGACCGCCGTCGCGCTCGGCGACGACCCGCTGCAGCACGCCGCCGGGCGGCTGTTCTGGTACGCGGCCGCCGCCGGAGCCGGATTCGCCCTGCTCGCCGTCCTGCTGACGCTGCTGCGGGCCGCGCCCGACCGCACCGCCGTCCTTGCCCGGCTGCGGACCATGGGCCTGCGACCCCGGCAGGGGCTGGCGCTGATCATCGCCGAGGCGCTGCCACAGACCCTGGCGGCGGCGGTCGGTGGCGGCCTGGTCGCGGTGGCGGCGGTCGGCCTGCTCGGGCCCGCCTTCGACATCTCCACGCTGGTCGGCGCCAAGGTCGGGGAGGCCGTCACCCCCACGCTGATGCCGGTGCTGCTGCCCACGCTGGGCCTGGCGCTGCTGGTCTGCCTCGGGGTGGTGGCGGAGACGCTGGTCGCCGGCCGGCGCCAGATCGCCACCGAACTGCGCGCGGGGGAGCCGCAATGACGCGGGAACCGGACGGACGGGCCGTGACCGTGCGGACCACCCGAGCCGGCCGACCGCCGACCGCCGGCCGACAACCGGGACCAGCCGAACCAGCCAGGCCGTCGAGATCGTCGTGACCGTCGTGAACGAGCGCGAGTACGTGATGCCGGACCGCACCGGGCGGGTGCAGCTGCCGGTTCCGATCCTGGAGGCGCTGGGCATGGAGCACCGGGTGGCGGTCGACCTCGCGGCCGACCACATCGAGGTCCGCCCGGACGACATCGCGGAGAGCTGACACGCCCTCAGCTGCCGCCGCCTGCCCGCCGGACGAGGGCGCTGCCCCCGGCGCCTCCCGGAGGCCGGGCGGCGCGCGACGCCCTCCTCGCCGCCGCACTCCTCATCCTCAACGGCATCGATCCCGACACCGCCTGGGACTTGATCGAACGGGCTCGCGGGCTCGCCGTCCCGGACACAGCCGAACAGCGAGAGTGGACGATGAAACTGCTCAATACGCGTGAGGTCGATACATCAGATTCCGCCGATTCCACCGAATGATCCGGTTGACGGTGCCCTCGACGGGACCGGAGTCCCCGTGGGCGGTCAGTCCGGCGTGGACCGGGGGTGGACGGCCGACCGCATCGCTGGGCCGCCCGCTCCCTGGGCCGTCAGGTGGGCGGGCTATTCCTCGAACCAGACGATCAGCCGGACGTTCTGTTCGCCGTGCACCTCGGCGAGGGTGCGCATGACGGTCCACACCGGCCGCCAGGGGCCGTCGGCGGGGACAGCGTCGCGGCGGCGGGCGCGTTCTGCGCGGAAGACCGTGGCGCCGGTGTCCCATTCAGTACCCTCAGCCCACAGTTCACCTATGCGGTCGGAATCGACGGTCAGGGTGTTCACGCCGCTTGATCTTGCGAACGCCCGACTCCAGTCCTCCAGGCGTGTCAGTTCCAGCGCGCCGTCCGGAAGCCGCCGGTACCGGGTGATTCTGGTTGCCCGGGGGATCGCCGGCTCGTCCCAATCGATGCCGAGGATCTCGTTCCAGCTCAACCAGGTGGCGCCGAACGCGGTCTCCCCCCATGACGCGTGCTCGGCTCGGGCGTTCTCCGACACGTCGACCGGCAAGCCGCGGTCGGCAGCGACCGGCTGCCAGTGGCCACTGATGTCCCGGACGCCGAAGAGGCAGGCGAAGGCGCTGTAGTCCCGGGTCATACCGAGCATGGACAGCTCGATGGCCGAGTACCACGCCGTCTCTTGGATGCCGAGGCCAGGACCCCAGGTGCGGCACTCCACGAATCCTTGAATAGTCGTTCCCACGGCCCGATTGTGCCGCGCCCCTCGCGGCTCCCGGGCCCCCGCACCCCTTGATTGCGTCTTGCGACGATCGGGACCGAGGTGAGCGCGCGGGCCCCACTATTGTGATCATGAAGGCCGGGGCGGGTGTGCGCGTTGTGAGGTTTGTGTCGGGGGTCGGGGCCGCGGTTCTGCTGGTGGGGACTTTGGCAGGCTGCGGAGACGGTTCGCCGCCGCCCGAGGCCGCTCCGGCGGTGGCCGGCAGTTCCGCCGGTACGGCGCCGGGCTCGTTGCGGCTGACCGCTCCGGAGTCCCTTCCCGGCGGCTACCGGGCCGAAGGCCCCGCCACGGTCCGCGCCGACCACTCGGCAGGCCCGCAGCCGGCCGGCTACGAAAGCTTCGACGGCAGCCTGGTGGCCACGTACACCGCTGACTCCGGTGGGATCCTGACCATCGGAGGGGCCTGGGGCACCATCACCGATCCCGACGCGGTGGCGACATCCGCGATTGCCGCGATGCGGTCCCCGAAAGGCCACCTGGACGGTGCCGCTGCCCGACGTCGACGCCCGCGACCCGCACGACCCGCAGGGCCGACTCAAGTGCGGAGTCTCGACCGAGGCATTGCTCGTCATTTCCATCTGCCTCTGGACCGACCACTACACCGCCGGCTCGGTGAGCTTCCCCGTTGGGATCGAAGGGACTCCGGCCACCCTCCACCAGGCTGCCGCCGCCGACCGCACCCGCCGCATCCGCGAGGCGATGACGGTCCCCAAGTAGCCGCCGCACCATCCACGCACCTCGTCACCTTGAGCCGGCACCCGCCGACACCCGCCGGGCTTTCGCCGGTTTTTGTCGCAGAGCGGGGCGGCCCCGCAGCGCGGCCGGCTGCGCTAGCCTCGATGCATCGCCCAGGCGCTTGGAGGCCGTGATGCGGATGGTGTTCGACCCCGACGAGGCCGAAGCGCTGCGCGCCACGGCCCGTGACGCGGCGCTGGAGGACCCGACCCTGGCGTACGTCCTGCTCGACCTGGCCGACCGCGGCATCGATCTGAACGGTTGCCGCACCTGGGACGACATCAAAGCCGAACGCGGCCTCGTCAACGACACCCAGGCCACCGGGGAGCAGCGCGTTGCCTGACCGTCCGACCCGCCGCGCCACCGTCCTCTTCCACGAGGTTGCCGAGCGACAGATCGCCGACATGGACGACGCCGCCCTCGCCCGCCTGGACCCCCACCTGGACAGCATCGCACTGGCCCCGAAGACCGCCGGCGTCCAGATGCGCGCCGACAGCCCGGTGCGCGAGTACGCCAAGGACGGGGTGCGCGTCGCGTACGTCCCTACGGTCCTGGGCACGATCGTCCTCGTCGCCTATGTCGAGGTCCGCTGACTCCGCTCGGGCGGAGGCGCGAAAACCGGTTGTCCCCGCGGGCGGTGGTCCGGCAGAGTGGGCACATCGCGCCACACAGGCCCAGGAAGGAGCGCGACCGTGAACACCGTCACCCGTGTCCAGTCGTATCAGCGCTCCTCAAGTCCCCAGATGAGCAGCGGGACGTCCTCGTAGTGCGCTGACCGGCTTCCTGCCGGGCCGCCCCGGGGACTGTTCCCCGCCCGGGCGGCCCTTTCCCGTGTGCCGCCCACCGTGCCGGATGGTGCAACTGGCAGCACGCCTGACTCTGGATCAGGCGATCGGGGTTCGAATCCTCGTCCGGCAGCGCAGCACATGGAGAGTTGGCCGAGTGGTAAGGCAGCGGCTTGCTAAGCCGTCGTCGGGGTCACACCCGCGCGCGTTCGATCCGCGCACTCTCCGCGCGACGCGGCAGTGTCATGGAGGAGCCAGCCGACAGGCGGCGCCGGCCTCGGTCTTGAAAACCGTTGGGGTGCGCGAGCACCCGTGTGGGTTCGACCCCCACCTCCTCCGCCACGGGATGGCCCCGGGGCCTGTAACACCCGCGCTTCGGGTGCGACGAGCCACGATGGATTCCGTATCGACGAAACGGGGCCTTCGCTGAAATCGGTGACAGGCGGGGCGAGCGCTCGACGACTGTGACCGCTACTGCGAGCAACGCGGTGACGTTCCTCGCGGCCGCGGCCATCGGGGTCCCCGCTGGTCACAGGCTCGCTCGACTCGCCAGCCGAGGTGCTCGGTCACAGCGCGTTCGCGCGTCCGGCCCGTGTCCGGGGAGTTTCGGTATCGATCGACCGATTTGTGATCACGGTTCGGCGACCTTCTGCCCACCAGGGCTTTTATCAGCGCTCCTGACGTTCGAGCAGCGATAGGTTGCGGAGGCACACATTCTTGATCATCACGGGGGATTCACCATTTCCACTCAGTCTGCCGAGCTGCCCCACGGCGCCGCGCCCACCGAGCCCACCGAGCCCACCGCGCCCACCTCCGACGCCGCGGACCCGGGCCTGTCCGGCTACGGCGACGGGCAACTCAGCTGCCAGTCCTGCGGCTCCGTCCCGGCCGTGGATGCGACCTTCCGCGGGCACCTGGGCCTCGTCGTGATCTTGAAGTACCTGAAGCGCCGGGGACCGTTCTGCCGTAGCTGCGGCATCGCCACGCACCGCGAGATGACCTCCGACAGCCTCTGGCAGGGCTGGTGGGGCATCCCCTCGATGATCGTCAACCCCATCGTCATGCTGATCAACATCCCGCAGCGCCTGAAGGTCAACAAGCTGCCGGAGCCGTTGCCCGGCGCGCCCCGGGCACCGATGAACCCCGGCAAGCCGGTGTACCTGCGGCCCACGATCCTCGGTGTGCTCATCCCGGTGATCCTGGTCTCGCTGATCGTCTTCATCGAGAAGGGCGACCCCGAGTTCGCCAAGGCCGGTGACTGCATCCACAACAACAACCCGATCGTCCTGTCGGGTGTCGTCGACAGCAACCCCGACGTCGTCGTGGTCCCCTGCTCCGACCCGAGGGCCGAGGCCCGGGTCGTGGGCCGTGTGGAGGACACCAACGACGGTGAGCACGTGTGCCGGAAGTCCTTCCCCGACGCCGACGGCTACTTCACCTACGAGCGGCGCAGTGACAAGTACACCCTCTGCCTGAAGAGCCTGGAGAGCGTGCAGCAGAAGCCGGCCACGATCTTCGCCCCGTAGGGGCGTTTCAAGGGCGTCGGCGCAGCTGCAGCTGGACCAGGCCGTTGCTCGTCGCAGGCCGGCCTCGAATGGGGTCACCGCCGAACTCGGCAACGCCGTCCTGCTCACCCGCGGCGGCGACGGGCACACGGCCAACGCCCGGAGCACCTGCATCCGTGCCGCCGTCGACGCCTTCCTGACGCAGGGCACGCTCCCGGCGCCGGGCACGGGCTGCCCCAGCGACTGACGGGCCGCCGTACCGGCCGGGAACGACGCCCGCCGTACCGGCCGGGAACGACGCCTGCTGTACCGGCCGGAAACGGCGCCTGTCCCGGCGGGGAACCCCGACGGAAACGCACGGCCGCCCGCCCGGGTCGCAGCTTCGGGGCGTCTCAGTCACCCGTACAGGTAAAGTTCCTTCGCTTACTATCTGTTGCGGCGTCATTTCGTGCTGTCATAGCTCTGCCAGATTCCCCGGCACTCATCGTACTTGCGCGGGAAGGCGGAACAATGGGCAGATCCACGTTCGCGACCACGGCGACGGCCGTCGCACTGACGGCTTCGGCGTTGCTCGCTGCCGCCGAAGGCCAGGCCAATGCCCAGGCCGGGCAGGACACCATCTCTCAGCGTCCCGGTACCTCAGGGCGACGGGGCCGGGACGCCGCAGTCGATCCCTGACAAGGCCGACCCGTGCGAGGGCATCCCGGCGTTCACCGTCAACGACCCCCTGGCCCTGAACGAGATCACCCCCGGCTTCGTCGCGGGGACGGCCCTGCCGATCGCCTCCGAAGCGATCAAGCTGGGTTACCTGGTCTCCGCGCTGAACGCCCCGGTCAACGGGCGCAACGCCACCGTCATGCTCGCTCCCACCCAGGGCGGCGGCTGGCACCTGGCCGCCGTGCGCGACGGCGACAGCGACGCCACGTACGCGGGCAAGGCCACGGTGGGGACCCTGGTGTTCACCGAGCCGCAGATCCGCGGCTGGTACCAGCTCAAGCTCACCACGGTCGAGCCGCTCAACGACCAGGCACGGCAGGGACTGAACGGCCGGGCCTCGCTCTCGCTGTCCGACTACCAGAAGCTGGTCAAGGCCCGTTACGCCGACAAGCTGCCCGGCTCCGGGTACGACACCAGCGGCATGTCCAGCGGCATGTCCAGCGGCTACGGCATCGCGGAGAGGACGGAGAGGACGGAGAACGCCTCGTCCTCGACGCCCTCGACGGCGGTGCTCGTCGGCGGTTCGAGCGCGGCCCTCGCGCTCGCGGGCGGCGCCTTCGCCGTCCGCCGGCGGCGGCGCACCACCGACTGAACCACCGAACCCTTTCCTCCGCCCCGGTTTCCTCCGCCCCGGCTCCCGGCTCCAGGCCGGGAGCCGGGGCGACATCGTGCGGGCATGCGCCGTGACCTTCCGCAGGGAAGGTCGAGCGTTCCTCAGTTGAAGCGTTCCTCAGCGCGGACCGGTGGCCGGGGTGTCCTGTCCCAGGCCCCGGCGGATCGCGATCTCCACGGGTGAGTACGCGCCGTCGGCCCGCTCCAGTTCGTACGGCGCGGCCGGCATCAGCGGCGGCTGGGCCATGAAGCGCGGCCGCACCCCGTGGTGCGGTTGCGCCGCGTGCACCAGGAACGGATGGCACAGGAAGACGTCGCCCGGGGACCCGGTGGCGAGCGCGAGCGGACGGTGGTCGGACGCCGCCACCAGGTCGGGCGCAATGGCGAGCCCGCTGGCGCCGTCCTCCCCGTACTTCTCCAGCACCTTCGGCACGTCGAGGTGGGAGCCGACCCGGATCCGGGTCGGGGCGTCCTCCTCGCCGACCTCGCTGAACAGGAACAGCATCAGCAGCGCCCGCTCCCGGGAGCGCAGATTCGTGAAGTACCAGCTCTCGCCTTCCGGCAGGTAGCTCCCCTCGATGTGCCAGCCCGCGTCGTCCGGCTCCTCCTCGTGCGGGAAGCGCAGCGGGAACGTGCCCAGCGAGTAGCGCGGCTCCCAGCGTCCCGCGCCGACGAGCAGGTCGTACGCGCGGTGCAGGGAGGGGGAGTTGGGCGCGGCGGCGAACGGCCCCTGCGCCATGCCGGCCACCCGGTGCACGGGTTGCGTCCACGTCGTCGGATCGTCCGGGTCGCAGCCGGTCTCCCGCCACAGCAGCCGCGCGCAGTCCGCGGCCACGCGCGGCGCGACGGCACCCTCCAGCTTCACGAAGCCGTCGCGCAGGAAGCGGGATACCAAGGTCGTGTCATCCATGCCCTCAGCGTGCAGCGGCACCGGTCCCGATCGCCCGACATTTTCCGCACCGCCTTCGTCGGGTGTGCTCCGGGCCGGCCCTACCTGCCCGCTCCTCCCACCTGTCGCCGCCTCCATCACCGTCCTCCACCACCGTCTTCCATCACCGTCACCTTGAAACGCCGAAGCCGGGCAGGGCCACTCCGCACGCCTGGCGGAATCTTGGTGATCTCAGGCGTTTACGCCACTCGTGGGGCGGGCCCCGGGGATCAGAGGATGGAGCCATCGCCGACCGGGGAATCCCGGCGCCGGACCACCGGCCCACCGGCCCACCGGCCCACCGGCCCACCGGCCCCACCGGACCCCGTCCCGACCAGCCAGAACGAGAGGTACCCCGATGTCTGCCACCGCTCCCGCCGAGATCGCCAGTGCCGTCCTGAGCGTGCCCGCCGCCGCCCCGGCCGAGGCCGCCGCCCACTTCGCCGCCCGTCTCGCCTTTGAGGCGGACGTCTCCGATGTCCACGCCGATCTGGCATCCGGCGCACCCGGCGTCGTTGTGGTCGACACCCGCAGCAAGGCCGCCTGGGACCAGGGCCGCATCCCCGGTGCCCTCCACATCCCCACCGCGCGGATCGCCGACCTGGCACCGCAGCTGATCGACCCGGCCTGCACCGTGGTCACCTACTGCTGGGGCCCCGGCTGCAACGGCGCGACCCGCGCGGCGCTGACCTTCGCCCGCCTCGGCTACCAGGTCAAGGAAATGCTCGGCGGCTTCGAGTACTGGGTTCGCGAGGGCTTCGCCTTCGACACCGCCGCCGGCACCGAGCAGCGTCCCATCGACGACCTGACCGCCCCGCGCTCGGGCATCTCCTGCGCATGCTGACGGACACCGCACGGCCGGGCGGCGTGATCCGTCCGGCCACCGCGGCCGACCTGCCGGCGATAGCCCGCCTGTGCGCGGCCCACGCCGCCTTCGAACACGCCGAACCCGTGCCCGCCGACCTCGCCGCCCGCCTGGAACCCGTGCTGTTCTCGGCACACCCGAGAGCCTGGTGCCTCGTCGTCGACCACGGAGGCGAACTGATCGGCTACGCCACCTGCTCCCGGGAGTTCTCCACCTGGCAGGCGGCCGACTACGTCTACCTGGACTGCCTGTTCGTCACCGAACCGCACCGGGGAGAGGGCTGGGGGCACGCCCTGCTCAACGCCGTGAAGGACGCGGCGGCGGCCCGCGGCGCCGCACACATGGAGTGGCAGACGCCCGACTGGAACACCGACGCCATCCGCTTCTACCACCGCGCGGGGGCCCACGCCCGGCCCAAGGTCAGGTTCTCACTCCCCACCTCGCTCCCCGCCCGCCCGGCGGAAGACCCGACCCGAGCGCCTGCGGGCGGTGACGACGCTCGGCCGTAGCCGTCCGGACGGCCGGTCGGTCGGTCGGTCGGTCGTTGAGCGTGCGACACCACGCCGGGTGCGGCACTATCGGCCGTACACGGCGGCCAGGGCGCGGCCGCGTTCGCTCAGTCGGTAGTAGACCCGGTGCTGTTCCCGGGACTTCAGGACGAAGCCGGCCCGGCGAACAGCTCGCTCAGCACCGTCAGCCGCCGCTCCTGCAGGGTCTCCCGAAGCCGCGCGCTCAACTCCCGGGCCTGCGGCTGCACGGGGCACTGGTGGGCCGACGGACCCGGGCATCACATGCAGGCGTGCGTCGAACGCTGGTACAACGGCACCCGCCAGACCCACGACTGCGGTCCGATCAACTGAGTCCGTCCCGCTCTCCTTGGAGTGAACGAAGTGGGGGCACCGGGTTCTCCCGGTGCCCTCTGTTCATCCGCTCGTCGGCTCCTCTGCGAGGCGCTCTCTCGCGGCGCGTGCGGTCACGGCAGCAGCAGGCCCCAGAAGAGCGCCCACGGTACGAACACCACGCCTGCCACCAGCAGCCCGCCGAGCCGGACCCGCGCGCCGGCCGATGCCGAACGCCGGCCGCGCCACGCCTGCACCGCCGTCACGCCGGTGGCCACCACCGTGCCGACGGCCAGCAGTTGCAGGACGGACCAGACCACCGGGCGCCCGCCGAGCTGCGGCCCGGTGGCGAGCGTCGTCGTCACGAAGAGGAAGTAGCCGAGGAATCCGAGCGTGGCCGCCAGGCCGGTACCGGCCAGCCATCGCGCGGCCCTGCCGCCCGGTGCCACGGGACGCCGGCGCAGCCGCCGTACCAGGCCCGACAGCAGGTAGCCGGCGGAGGCGAGGGCCATCAGCAGGAAGGCGGCGGCCTGCGCCACCGAGCCCTGATAGGCCGGGACCGCGGCCAGGGCCTGGCTCTGGCGGTCCTGCCGGGGCAGCGGGTCGTTCACCCGGTGGCCCTGGCCGGCCACCCAGTCGGCCACGGTGTCGACGTAGCCCGGCGTCAGCTGCTCGCCCCGTGCGAACCCGTCCGCGGAGACGTGCAGTTTGTGGTCCGCCTGCGGGAAGAAGCGCAGCGTCAGATCGTCGTTGCCGCCCCGGTGCAGTGCGTCGGTGAGGACGGCGGCGCTCTCGGCCGGCGGAACCTGCTTGTCGTTGCCCCACAGGGCGAGCACCGGCTGGTGCAGGTGCTCCAGCACCGGTACCGGGTCGTAGTCCGCCTCGGGGAACAGCCCGGCGTCGCTCAGCAACCGGGTGCCCGTCACCGACACGGTCTCCAGCAGCGAGCCCGAAGCGCCCTCATGCCGCAGCTTGTTGTCGAGGTGCCACGCCTGCTGCCGGGCCGGGGCCAGCCCGGACGCGCCGACCACGACCACGTACGAGACCTGCTCGGAGCGGCTGGCGGCCAGCGGGGCCACCCAGCCGCCCTCGCTGAACCCCCACAGCCCGATCCGGTGCGGGTCCACGTCCGTCCGCTCCGCCAGGGTGCGGACCCCGGCGAGGGCGTCATCGGCCAGTTGGGAGTACGACCGCTGGGTCATCGAGTAGCCGGTGGTCCGCTTGTCGTAGCTGAGCACCACGAACCCGGCCCGCGCCATCGCCTCGGCCTCGGCCCGGTACCCCGCCCGCTTCTCCGGTCCCGCGCCGTGCACCAGGACGATGCCCGGCCTGGGGCCCGGCGCACCGGCGGCCTCGGTGATCGTGCCGTGCAACGTGACGTCCCCGCTGCGGAAGTCCACATCCTGCACGGCCTGCTGTGCGGCCTGCTGTGCGGCCGGGGCCGCCGTCGCCGTCGCCGTCGACGCTCCCGCGACCAGTGCCACCGCCGCGGCCACCAGCGGCACCATCGATCGAACCCGCATTGCCATTCCCCCCGCGATCTGCGCACCCGACCGGTCGGCTGGCTGCTGATAGAGATCGTGCCAGCCAGGGGAGTCGCCGCAGATCCGGCGAACTCCCCACCTCGAGGTGGGGAAAGCCCCACCTCCTCCGTGCGCGAAGCCCCAGCCGGCCCCCCACACACACCCGAGGCACCCGAACCGCGGCGTCCCCCGAGTCCCGTCCCCACCGACGCGTACGGCCTGCCCGAGCCGTGCCCGGTCGCCGCGGCTCGGTTCTGCCGCGGACAACGCGGGCCCTGCCGCTACCGGCTCTGAGCCGCTACCAGGTGACGAACCCGTTGGTGCCGCTGAGGCCCGGGCCGAGTTTGGGCAGGTGGCCTTCGGCCGACATGTCCAGCCGCCAGTCGCCGTCCGCCCAGCGGAGGTTGGCGGTCGTCGAGTTGTGGCTTCCGGGCCGGGCACCCGGAAGGTCGACGATCAGCATGACCATGGCCCGCTCCGGCGTGTAGGTCATGACGGAGAAGGCGACCACCTTCACCGAGCCGATGCCCTCGGCGTGGAGCGGGTCCTGGAGCCGGTGGTCGGCGTATTCCTTGGCGGCGCTCGGCGGGTAGATCTGGGCCCGGGCGGCCTGCTCCCAGTCGTCGTGGCCGGTGTCGATCGCCGCGAGCACCGCGGCGGCCCTGGAGGCCCCTTCGGGGGTGTGCGCGAAGCAATGCCAGAAGCCGCCATCGTAGAGGAGCGGGCCCGTGGTGCGGGAGGTGGGGACCAGCAGCGAGCCCAGCGGCTTGAACTCCGTCCCCGGCGGGGTGGCGGTCGGCTTGCTCTGGTCGTGGTCGTCGGTCCGGCAGCCCGGGCCCCGATCGCCGACCGGTGCCGGCTCCGGTGCCGGTGGCGTGGTGGTGGCCGGGGCGGGTGCACTGGTCGCCGCGGTCGAACCCGGAGTGCTCGCAGCACTCGTGGCCGCACTCGTGGGCGCGGTGGCGGTGACGGTGGGGCCGGTCGATGCGGACGTGGATGCGGACGTCGACGTGGGCGTGGACGTGGGCGTGCAGGCGGCGCTCAGGCCGAGCGCGGCGACGGCCGCCAGGGCGGCCCCCCGAGATCTGATGGACATGATGGTGGCGAATCCCCCGGTGATGTCGATTCTGGCGACATGGATCATGCCAGCCCCGGCGGCTCGGTACCGCCATCGATGTCCAAGCGGGCGGCTCTGTTGCAGTCGGTCACGGGACCTTCGCCGGCGCCCTGAGCGCAGTAGGTCAGGTCCGCCCACATCGCCCGGCCCCGCCGGCGTCCTGGCCCCCGCAGTAGCCGGTCCCGCGTCGGCCGTGCTCCTCGCTTTCCCCTCGCTCGGTTTTTCGTCAGGGAGACGGCACCGCCGGCAGTCGCACGGCACGGCACGCGCCGCCGGGACGAGAGAACACGGGAAGGGCATACTCCGTTCGCCTGCCCTGGGACGGAAGCCTCGCACAGCGCGGCGGCGGAGGCCGGAGAGAGATCGAGGGCGGCGGAGCGGCGGAACGGGCCTGATCGGGCGGGGCGGTGGATGTACCCGAGCGGCTCCCGGACGGGGCTGACGAATCCCGTTGAGGACCCCAGGTCGGTCAGAGGGTGGGTCTGGCCCCGCCGGGAGACGCTCATGAACGTCCTCCCCGTCAGAAGGCGACGATGCCTTCGCCGCCGGCGCCGTCGGGGACGGTCTGGGAGCCGAGCGGGGTGAGGGAGCCGTCGTCGTTGACCGCGAACTCGTCGAGGATGCCGTTGACGCCGGTCTGGGCGTAGAGGTAGTGCCCGTCGGAGGAGACCGCGGCGTCGACGGTGCCGGGGTCGGTGGGCGTGTTGCCCAGGGCGGTCAGCCGGCGGCCTCGGTCGGCGGTGCGGAAGCCGGTGAGGGTCGAGCTGCCCGCGTTGGAGGTGTAGAGCAGGTCGTGGACGGCGACGATCCAGCAGGTGGCCGCCTGGTTCGTGGCCGCGAACGCCTCCTGCGTGGCGGTGCCGTCGGGGTGGATCGTGAAGGTCGCCACGGCGTTCGTGCCGGCCTCGGTGAGGAACAGGCCGTGGCGGCCGTTGGGGACGAACGCGAAGGGGACGGCGCCGGGCAGCAGGGTGGTGACAGGCGTGTCGGCGGGGGCGCCGGAGCGGTCGAGGTTGAACACCAGGAGGCTGTTGCTGTTCGCCTTGGTGGTGACGACGAGCTGGGAGCCTTCGCCGGTGAAGCCGACCTGACCCGGGGTGGTGGTGAACTGGGGCGTGGCGTTCGGGTCGAGGCCGAGGCAGCGGTTGCGTCCCGCCTCCTTGTGGAGGCGTCCATCGCGGACGGTGTAGCCCTGGATCGAGCCGCCGTCCAGGGCATTGAGCACGTAGACGACGTTGTTGTGCACGGCGACGCTCACCGGGAAGCGGCCGCCGGAGCCCACCACCTGCCGCAGCGCGAGCCGGTCGCCGTCCACCGAGAAGACGGAGACGGTATCGCTGCCGGCGTTCACGGCGTACAGCAGGGCGTGGCGCGGGTCGTAGGTGAGGGAACCCTGGGAGGCCAGGTGGTCGGCGACGGATCCGGCCAGCACGCCGCCGAGGCCGTGGGTGTCGTAGGTGCCGGCAGGGGTGAGGTGGCCGTCGTCCGCTCGCCGGTAGGCGATGACCTGGTTGCCCGCAGGGTTGTCGTTCTGGACGAAGACGGCGTGGTCCCCGCCGTGGGGATGGCCCTCGCCGCCGTACGCGGCGGACGCGGCCGGGGCACCAACGGCCGCGGTCGCGAGGGCGGTTGCGACGGCGACGGCGAGTCGAGTGATCTTCTGCACGGTGTGCTGCCTCCTTGAGGGCCGGGGCTTCGCCGAAGCCCGGGCCCTGGGTCGGGCCGGATTCGGCTGCCGCGGCCGGGCGCGCAGTGACGGGGCGACGGACGCAGGACGCGTCCTCGCTTCTGCTCGCTGGCAAGGTATGTGACGTTTGATCGGAGATGCGGGATATGGGAGGGCTCGGCGGCCCGGGTCACTCGGTGAGCCGGACGGTCTGCTGGCCGGCGACGTCGACGCGAACGGCCGACGGCTGCTCTGATGGTGCCTGGGGAACCGGTCGCACACGGGGGCGCTCATGGCTGCGCAGACCATCATCGGTCTGGTGGGAATCGTCACGCTGGCGGGCGTGGTCGTGGCCGTCGTCGCCGTCTGGCGGACCGGCTCACCCTTCCCACCGCTGAGAGACACCCCACCGCGCGGACCGGACTGTACGAGCTGCGGCCACAGTGATCACGACGGGAGCGGTTCTCTTGCGATCGTCGCGTACCGCCAGGCCGTTGAGGCGTCGATCGTGCCCGGCGACGTGGCGGTGCACATTTCCGAGCTGCCGACTCGGCACGGTCGCGGCGAGGAGGCGAGTGAGGTGATGCGGGCGCCGACCGATGCTGCCGGTGGCGCGTTCATTTCAGGACGCGCTGGACGAGCAGGGCGTGTTCGGGGTGCTGGAGAGCTGCGTAGGAGAACAGGGACCGGATCGCGGTCGGTCGGACGTTGCGGGTTCCGGTGCTGTCGCCGCGCTCGTTCTCCCGGTGGGGGCCTGCGGTCGAGAGCCGGGGATTCCTTCGCTCCTTCCGAATCCCGGCAGGTCGGTCACAGGACTTGCGGTCCTGCGGGCCGGACGGGTTGCGGGCGTTCCGGCATGGGCCGTTTTCGGGCGCGCACCGGCGGCAGCACCTGGGCGGCTTCGGTCTGCCGGGTGTCGAGGATGTCCGCCTGGTGCTGGGCCCGGGTCTCCAGCCGTCGCAGGCGGGCGTCGAGCAGGTCGTCGGTGGTCGCCGCCCGCAGCGCCCGCCAGAGTGCGAGCTTGCCCTGGACCCCCGAGCGCATGGCCTCCAGTTCCAGGAGGTCACTGAGCGGGGATCGGTGGACCAGGCGCCCGTTGAGCTTCAGCCGGCCGGCCTTTTCGGCGGCGGCGCCCATCAGCATCCGGCGCCACCGGGGTCGTGCGCCGAGGGCCCGCATCAGGTGGACGAGCTCGTCGCGGTCCTCGGTGATCTCCTGGGCGAGGGCGCGGAGTTCGGGTGCGGCGGGCTCTGCCTGGTGCTCGCGGGCGATCCGGTGCGCGAGTGCCGCACCGGCGTAGGAGCCGGCCAGGTGGTCGTTGAGGTAGAGCGCGAGGAGGCGCTCGCCGTCCGGGTCCGTCATGTCGTCACTCCTTCGAAGTGTGCGCCGCTCCGGCGGCCGGGGTGGTCGGTCGTGGCAGGACCTTCGTCCCCGGTGCCCGTCCGCCGGCCCTTGGTGAACACCCTTTCCGCTGTGGTCGGCTCGCGATTGTTGTCGGCTCCCGGTTCTCGCGACTGCCCAACGGGACGGGACGGAAACGACGCGGCACAGTCGCCCGGGTCAGTGACGGTCGGAAACGGCCGCGTGGAGCCCGGCCGCCCCGGGTACACGCGGGATTCCGACGGCGGCGCAACGGAGGTTACCGATGCAACCTGTGGTCGAGCGAGGGGGCGCCCATCTGGGCCGCAGGACCTCTTTCCCGCCCTGCGGACCGAGGGCGTCACCTCCCGGGGTGACGCCTGCGGACGGGCTCGCGTTGCGGCCCGGTCCGAGGACCTCGACCCTGAAACTGACGAAAGGACGACGCAATGGGCACCTCCCGCAGCGGAAAGAACGACGACACTCGGCCCGACGAGGAGACGCGGGAACGGTCCGCGGAGGAACGGAGCATCGTGGCTCCCACCCCGCGGGACGTACGGGCAAAGGCCGAGGGCGATGCGGAGGAAGACGAGGGCCCGGAGCCGCCGGCCGCCGACAGCCTGGCGCCATGAGTGGCAGCCCTGTCCGTGCGGTCTTCGGGGCTGAGCCCGTGAAGCCGGTCACCACCGCCGGGCCGCCCCGCCCGTATGCGACCGGCTATCTCCTGTGGCTACGCGATTCCACCGGCGTCCTCAGGTCCTCGCTGGTCGCGGCCACGAGCCGACTGGGCCCTGCCGGGCATCTCGTCTACACCGACTGTGACGGTCGTCTGCAGGTCGAGATCACCGCAGAGGGGCGCCACCGAGTGCTGACTCGCCCCGCCCGGATCCAGGTGGTGGAAACCGCACCCCTGCCATGACGGTACGGCTTCGTGCCGCCGGGCCGGTCGGCTCCGGGGGCACCCGTCGGCGAACAGAACGAACCCCCCGGTCCTCCCGTGCCGTCCGCGTCGGCGAACCGGCTGCCCCTCGGACGGGGAGACACCCCTCTCGTAGCGCGGGGGCGGCGGGCTTGTCGCCGAGGCCGCTCGGGTCCTGCGGCATGCGAGTGGTCCACTCCGGGTGCCTGTCTGGGGGCTCGCTCGGCGGGTACCTGTGCGACCGACCTTCAGTCCCAGCGACACCGGGAGGACCCTGCAAGGACGCGATCGTGCTGTTGAGGGAAGACCACAAGAGCGTGGAGAAGTTGTTCAAGGCCTTCGAGAAGGCCGGCGATGAGGCGTTCGCGGAGAAGCGCCGGATCGCCGACCAGGTGATCGAGGAACTGACGGTTCACGCCGTCATCGAGGAGGACGAACAGGACTGGTTCCCCGACGTCCGCAAGGCCATGGGCCGCAACCGCCTCCAGGAGCTGGGCGACCGGCTCGAAGAGGCGAAGAGGACCGCCACCCGCGACCCCCTGAAGGTGCCCAGCGCCACCGAGTGAACGGCCCGGGCCACCGACGCCGCCGCCGGGCACGAACCGCGCCGACGCGGGCCTCGTGCCCGAGAGCCGGTTTGACGGCCGGTGCTTCCGGCCACACGTCGGAAAGGAGCGTGCGACCGCACCAGAGATGCAAGGAACCGGTATGCCCGACTGTTGTCAACCGACAAGGCCCCGGGACGGCGATATGACGGGCGGGTCCAGGACCGGGCTCGGGGTGTTCGACAACGGCCCCCGGGTACCGTGACATGCGCCGCAGGGGTTCGTTCACGTCGGCCCACCGCAGCTGGTGGCAGGTCCTCCGGGTGACGGCGGCAGACGTGTGGGAGCGGGGCCGCACCATCGAACTGCTGCAGCGGTCGATGGCCTTCGCGGCGCTGTTCTTCGTGACCCTCGTGCCGCTGTTGATCGTCATCGCCGCCGCCTTCCCGTCGCGGGGCAGTGGCATCACCGAGTGGATCACCGACGGCCTGGGTCTGACCGGCCGGGGCGCCGTCGCCGTGCACGGCCTCTTCGCCTCCCGGGGACAGGTGCTCAGCACCACCACGGGCTTCGGCCTGGCCGCGCTCGCGGTCTTCGGGATCTCCCTGATGGCCGCCGTGCAGGGCGTCTACGAGCGCACCTGGGGGCTGGACCGCGGTCCCTGGCACTCGGTCTGGCGCCAGACGCTCGGCCTGGCCGGACTGATCGGATACATCCTGCTGGCCGCCTCCAGCGGTTCGCCCTGGCGGCACGCGAGCGTCCAACCCGCCTTCCGCATCGCTGTCACGACCCTCGGCGGCGTCCTGTTGTTCTGGTGGCTCCAGCACCTGCTGCTCGCCGGTCGCGTCCCGTACCGGGACCTGCTGCCGGGGGCGGTCGCAGCCATCGTGGCGCTGGCCGGCCTGAGGCTGTTCTCCCGGCTGGTCTTCGCACCGCTGCTGGTGTCCAACGCGACTTCCTACGGGACGGTCGGCACGGTGCTGGTCGTCCAGTCCTGGCTGATCGGCGTGGGCTACACCGTCTACGGCGGCGCACTCGCCGGGCGTGCGCTGGTGCGGGCCTACCGGGAGCCCGACTGACGAGGGAGGTCCGGTTCCCCCGTATCCCGATCCGAGCGCCGGCTCCGGCGTCGAACGCGCCGAGCCCGTGCCCGTGCCGGTCTCCGTGCCGGTGCCGGTGCCGGGCCCTGCACCGGGCCCTGCACCGGCACCGACGGGGTCACGCCGTGGGCTGCCGCCGGTCGATCACCGTGCGGAGCTTGCCGCTGGTGGCAGTCCGCTCGAAGGCCCCGCTGTCGGCCGTCTCGACCGTGAAGTCGAGCAGGTCCTCGGTCACGGCGGAGGCGAGTTCGGGGATGGCGGCGGGGAAGGCAGCCGTTGCGGCCGCGGCGTCGGGGGCGTACCTCCGGTCGAGGCGGACGGTGACCCGCTCCCGGCCGGCGCCGGCGTCCAGGACCAGCTGCAGCTCGCCGCGGTAGCCGAGGCTCTCCTCAGCCACCGCGATGAAGCGCCGGACGTTGAAGAAGTACGTGCCGACCCGGACGACGTCCCCGTACCGGCCGAGGAGCTCGATCCGCGGGGTGTGGCTGCCGCACGGGCAGACGCCCTCGACCGAGCGGCCGAGGTCACCGATCTGGTAGCGCTCCAGGCGCTGTCCGGCGCGGGTGCGGCTGGTGAAGACCAGGCGGCCCGGTTGCCCGGCGGGGGCCGGGCGGTCGGCCTGCGGATCCAGGACCTCCAGGGTGTGCAGGTCGGTCAGGACGTGGTGGACCGAGCCCTCGGCGTGGGTGCACTGGTAGCCGAGCGGCCCCAGGTCGGTGCTGCCGTACGCCGCCGAGCGGATCACTTCGACGCCGAACTCCTCGGTGAGCACCCGGCGTTGTTCCGTCGTGAAGTGCTCGCCGCCGTAGAACACCTTGCGGATCCCGCCGTACGCGCGCAGTGCCGCGCCCTCGGAGTGGAACAGCTGCCAGAGGTAGGACGGCATGCCGAACACCGCGTTCGCGCCGTACGTCACCAGCGCCTGGGCGGTGGCGGCGTGGTCGGAGCCGGCGGCGATGGGCAGTTGGGTGGCGTTGAGGCGCTCCAGGATCGAGAAGAAGCTGATGAAGCTCCCGTACATGCCGCCGCAGTAGAAGAGGTTGGCCGCGCGGTCCCGGGCCGGGTCGAACCCGGCGGCGAGCAGGCCGTCGGCGGCGGCCCGCATCTGGGTGTCGTAGTCGGCGTTGGTGAACACCGACAGGGCCGGGGCACCGGTGCTGCCGCCGCTGCGGAAGTACAGGTGGGCGTGGACGGGCGCGAGGGTGCGCAACTGCTCCTGCACGCCGGCCTTGTCCAGCAGCGGGCCGTTCGGAGCGGCCGGGAGGACGGCGGGGGCCGCCAGGTCGTCCAGGCACGCGGTGGTGGCGAAGGCCTCGTCCGCCCGGACGCTGACGCGCCGGCTGTAGCGCTGGAGCGCGTAGACGCCGTCGTGGGGCTCGCCGTGGTAGCCGTCGAGCATCCCGCCGACCGGGGTGACCCGCAACACGCCCGCGGCGAGTACGGCCTGCGACAGCCGGGCGACGTCGGCGCGGCTGCCGCCGATCGCGGCGGTCTGCAGGTAGCGGCGCATCGGGCGCAGCACGGTCATCACGGAGGTCCGGGGCAGCGGCTTGACCCAGACACTGCGGTTGAGCGGCGAGGCCGCCAGGGCGCGGCGGGTGTCGGCGAGGACGCGCCAGGACCCGTCCTCGGCGGCGACGACCCGGGTGAGGCCGAGGTGCTCCTCCAACCGGGCGATGAGTTCGGTGGTGGTGATCTCGGCGTGCTCCGCCGGATCGAGGTCGGGCCGGGGCAACTCGGCGGAGGCGTCGGCGAGGTGGGCCGCGAAGCGCTCGGCGAAGGCGAAGACCTCACCGTCGTCCTCGGTGTCGAGGTAGATCACCTGGGGGCTGGAGCAGGCCTGCTGCTCGAAGCGGCAGACGTCGGCGGCGAGCGCGTCCAGCGTCACCCCGTCCGACCAGGCGTCACGGGTCAGGTAGGCGAAGGAGATCCGGTGGCCCCACTCGATCAGCCGGCAGCCGGCCGGAGCCAGCTCGGCGACCGAGCGGACGGCGTCCTCGCCGCCCCAGACCGCCACCGCGTCGGCGGGCGCGCACAGCAGGCGCAGCCACTCGGTGCGGGCGGAGGAGAAGCGCAGCACCACGATGCGGCGGGCCAGGGCGCCGGTCGGGTCGGCGGCGGCCAGCTCGGCGAGCAGGTGCTGGGCGAGCGGGGTGTCGCCGCTGCTGGTCTTCAGCACGTTGAGGTTCCCGGTGAGCAGGCCCTCGATGACGGTCAGCGGTGCGACGGCGGCGGCGTTGCCCGGGGCTATGTGGACCAGCAGCCCGACCGGTGCCCAGGCCTCGAAGGTGGTCTCCCGGGCGTCGGGTCGGGTGAGGCGCTCGGGGTGCAGCCCGCCGAGTTCGCGCCGGAGCTTGCGCTCCAGGGCCGGGCGGGTGATCGCGACGGCGATCTCGGAGAGGGTCGCCGACGCCTCCTCCGGGTCGGTGCCGCCGTCGGTCAGCACGCCGAGCAGGCGGGTGCGGACGGGGCCGTCCGGCGTGGCGAGGGCGGCGGCGAGGCGCTGGCAGGCGCTCAGCACCAGCTCGGTGGGCAGGGGTTCGGCGAGGGTTTGGGCGGCGAGCTCGGGCAGTTCGGCGAGCCGGCGGCCGGCCTCCTCGTCGTCGACGAACGATCCCTGCCAGAAGTGCGCTCCGGCCGTTACGAGTTCGGGGTTCACGACAGTCCCTTCAGGAGTTCGGCGGCGGCCGCCGCGCAGTTGCGGTTGCGGCTGACCCCGGCACGCCCGTGGATGGTGAACCACGGCGTGGGAAGCGGGCAGGGGCACTCCTGCGCCGGGTGCAGCGAGGCGAGGTCGCCCATGACGACGCTCTGCGCCGGCACCGAGGTGATGTACGGCGAGACCAGGTGGAGGAAGCCGCGTTCGCCGAACGGCAGCGGCTGCAGGGTGCGGGTGTCGCGCACCGCGGCCCGCGACCAGACCGGGACGTGCAGGCGGTGGTGCTCGCACTCGATGTACGGCACGCAGTGCTCGACCGAGCCGAAGGTGTCCCGGATCCGCTCCGGGAGGATGCCCAGCTGCTCGGTGACCGCGGCGTAGAACTCGTCCTTGCCGATCTGCCGGTCGGTGTGCCCCTTCCAGCCGCCGCCGAGCAGGACCAGCGAGCCGGCCGGCAGCCGCAGCGGCGGCAGGCCGAGGGACCGCATCCGCTCCAGGGTGAAGTGCAGGAACGCGGGGAAGCCGAGGATCCGTACCGGCAGGCCGTCCTCGGCGTAGCGCTGCAGCGCCGCGATGCAGCCGTGGACGTCGAACTCGTGGCCGCCGCCGGTGTGCCGCAGTGCGTGCGTGGTGTGGTTGGCCGGGGCGAAGTCGCAGAGGTAGTTGTCGGTGAACGAGGTGCCGAGCTTGAGCTGCGGAGCGGGCTCGTAGCTGTAGAGCAGGTAGTTGACCGGCTGGTCGGGGGTGATCCAGCCGTAGTGGTCGAAGATCCGCGCGACCATGCGCTGCGCCGACCGGATCGTCCAGCCGTCGAAGAACATCTGCGACTTCTGGCCGGTGGTGCCGGAGGACGTGAGGTGGAGGAAGACCTCGTCCCGCGGGATGGAGAGCACCTCGTGCCGCTTGAAGAAGTTGGCGTGTACCAGGGGAGTGCGGACGTCCGCGCCGACGGTCGGTGCGGCGACCTCCGCCGGGCCGTCCAACAGGGAGCGGTAGAACGGCGAGCGCTGCGCGTGCCAGGTGTGGCTCTCCGCCATCGCGGCGGCGAACAGCCGGTCGGTCTCCGGCCCGGCCGCGTACGGGGAGGCCAGGTCGCACAGCTGCTGGACGTGCGGGAGCGCGGCGGGGTCGGGGACCTCGACCGGCGCGAGATGGATGTTCACGGGGCAACCTCGGGATTGGTCATGGGGCGACCTCGGCAAGGGGAAGGGGCAGGTAGGTCGAGGTCCAGGCGGTCAGGTAGGCCGGCAGGTACGGCTGGAGCGGGCTGCCGACGGCGGTGGTCCTGAAGTCGATCTGACGGCTGGTGCGGGACAGCACGACGTAGTCGTGGAACCGTTCGCCGATCCGGCGCATCGCCGGGTAGACGGCGCTCGGGATGAACCCGGCCGCCAGGAAGGCGTGCAGCCCGGCGGTGTCGGCCAGCGGCAGCAGCGTCTCGACGTAGTCGGCGCCCGCGCGGGTGACCGCCGCCATCAGCGGCTCCAGCGCGCCGCTGACGGCTGCCGGGGACGGGTGCACGGCGACCAGTGAGCAGCTCGCCGCGACCGGGTCCAGGTCGGCGTACGCCTCGAACGCGCCGTCCGGCGGGGTGAGGACGGCGTTCGGCACGTGCAGCGGGAAGAACCGCTGCGCCGGATCGGGGAAGAGCTCCAGGAACCGGCGGCGGACGAACCCGGGCGCCGTGATCAGCTCCATCGGCGCGGTCACCGGAGCGCTGCGCCCGGTGGGGGCGAGGGGGGCGTCCAAAGGCTGCGGGTCGCCGTAGCCGAGGCCGGTGCTCTGCCGCGCGGCCTCCAGCAGCGGGAGCAGGGCTCCGGGCACCTGGTCGACGCTCTCGCGTCGGGCCAGGACACCGTCGGCGTGCCGGGCGAACAGCGCCAGGCTCTCGCAGCCGGCCACCTCGACGGCGTTCGGCAGCAGGCCGAGTGCGCGGAAGCCGTTGCGGGCGAAGACCTGTTGCGGGCCCGGGGTGACCACCCGCACGGTCGCGTAGATCGAGTCCGGAGCGCCGGTCGCGAAGGCGTCCGCGCAGACCGCGGCGGTCAGCCGGCCGGCCAGGCCGCCGCCGCGCTGCTCGGGGTGGACCGCCAGGCCCACCAGCTTGCCGATGCGGCTGCCGGGGTCGGTCTGCACGGCCACCGACCCGGCCAGGTGTCCGGTGTCCTCGCGTCGTGCGGTCAGCCAGTGGGTGTGCGGGTCGGCGATCAGGCGACGCATCTCCGCGGGGTCGCTGCCGAGCGCGACCGGGTAGCCGTGGCCGTAGACGTCGAAGTAGAGCTGACGCAGCTGGGCGACGTCCTGCGGGGCGGCGGGGGCGATCGTCACGGTCATCGCGCGTCTCCGATCGGCTGCGGGGCGGGGGACGGCTCCTCCTGCGGGGCCGGGGGCAGCTCCTCCGGCGGGGCCGCCACGGGGCCGGGGGCGGCCGGTTCGCGCCGGCCGGTCCACCACAGGGCGGCGGCGACCGGGAGGACGCCGAGGGCCTGGACGAGGCAGAGTGTGCGCGGCGAGAGGTGGTCGCCGAGCAGGCCGAACACCAGCGAGGACACCGGGAAGGTGGCACCCAGCAGCGCCTGCATCATGGCGAAGAAGCCGGCCCGGTCCCCGGCCGGTACCAGCCGTTGGAAGAGGGCGACGAACCGGACACCGATCACGCCCACGCACCAGCCCGCGACCGCCATCGACCCCACTGCCGCGGCCTGGCCACCGACCAGGCCGGGCAGGCCGAGCGCGACGGCCAGCAGGCCGAGACATCCGGCGCCGACCACGGTGGGGGCCCCCGGGAGACGACCGCCGGTGAACGAGCCCACCAGCGTGCCGGCGCCGAGCGCCGCCTCCAGCGCGGCGACGGTCGAGCCGTCGGCGTGCAGTACCGTCCGGGTGAACAGGGGCATCACCACGAACACCGCCGTGGTGAACAGGTTGGCCGCGGCGAAGCAGAGCAACACCCGTCGGACGAAAGGCAGTTCGGCCAGGATCCGGCGAAGCGGCCGTGCCGCGGCGGGCCCGCCGCCGTCCGGGGCCGGGCCGTCCGGGGCCGGGGCGTCCGGGCGGGTGGGGAAGCGGGTCGCGCCGATCAGGGCGGCCGCCAGCAGGTAGGCGCCGGCGCACCCGGTGATGATCCCCGCCAGACCGGCGGCGTCGACCACCAGCGGGCCCAGCAGCCCGCCGGCCACGCCGGCCAGCGACTGGGTGCTGAGCTCGAAACCCGTCGCGGCCTCGATGTCGGCATCCTCGA
Organism: Kitasatospora sp. NPDC034023; assembly: GCF_055575795.1. Classification (NCBI taxonomy): domain Bacteria; kingdom Bacillati; phylum Actinomycetota; class Actinomycetes; order Kitasatosporales; family Streptomycetaceae; genus Kitasatospora; species Kitasatospora sp. NPDC034023. The sequence continues at coordinate 74,369 of NZ_JBVIRY010000034.1, read as the reverse complement.
CCAGCTCGGGCACGGAGGTGGTCAGACAGGGGTCGAAGACCGCCTGGCAGCCTGCCAGCAGCAGCGTCGAGCCGTACGCGACGGCCATCGGCAGTGCCGTGGTGTACGTCCAGACGGCCGTGCCGAGGGCGACCAGACCGGCGACGGCGGCCGAGCCACCCAGCACGGTACGGTGCGGGCAGCGGGCGATGACCCTGGCCACCAGCGGTGCCAGCGCGACCGCGGGCAGGGTGCTGACGGCGAGGAAGACGCCGGCGGCCAGACCGCGGTCCGCGCCGGCGGCGTATCCCACCAGCCACCACACCGCGCCGACCTGGAACATCCGTCCGGCGGCCTGGGTGAGGACCTGGGCGGCCCACACGGCGCCGAACAACCGGTTGCGCAGGACGAGCGGCAGGCGGCGGCCGGCCGTTGCGGGGGCCGTTGCGGGGGCCGTTCCGGAGGCCGTCGCGGGGGCTGTTCCGGAGGCCGTTGCGGGGCCCGTCACGAGTGCGGCCGTTCATCGAGGACACGGATCAGCTTGCCGGTCCGCGCGTTGACGATGAGCTCCTGGTGGCGCACCCACGTGACGGACAGCGGATGGACGTATCCGGCGGCGACCGCCTCCGGGTACAGCGGCCGCGCCGCGTGGATCCCGGCCTCGACACCGGCGGCCAGCTCGGGGAGCCCGCTGGGATTCCCGTCGCAGGCAAGGCGCAGCACCAGGCCGTCCCGGCCGTCCCAGCGGCGCACGACCAGCTGCGCACCGGTCACCCGGCCGTCCGGGTCGGCGGCCCGGACGAGGTCGAGCACGTCCTGGGTGTACAGCGACACCGGTCCCACCCGGACGCCCTCCTGGGCCCGACCGAGGATGCGGAACTGCCCGGCGGCGGGGTCGGTCCACTCCGCGCGGTCCCCGACGGGGTAGCGCAGCACGGGCATCAGCCGTCGTCGCAGGTCGGTCACCACGACCCGCCCCGGCACGCCCGCACGGGTGATCGGCTCGCCGGTGTGCTCGTCGAGGATCTCCACCACCGTCTCCGGAGTGAACACCCGGTGCACCCGGGTGTCCGCTCCGGGCACCGGTCGGCCGAGCAGCCCGGCGTCGACGGCGGCATAGCCGATCGAGGAGACCCGGGCGTTGGGGAACACCTTGCCGAGCAGCGGCTGCTGGTCCTGGTAGAGGCCCTCGCCGCCGAACAACAGCAGCTCCACGGAGGGGAGTTCGCGACCGCAGGCCAGCAGGTGGTCGGCCAGCGCGCACAGCGTCGTCGGAGTGCCGGCCACCACCTCGGCCTCGAACTGCTCCAGGGTCTGCGCGGTCGACTCCAGCGGCGCGGCCCCGCCGATCGGCAGCCGGACGTTGGCGACGGGCGAGCGGTGCAGTGCGTCGAGGATGAAGGTGTGACTGGCGTACAGGTCGCCCGCGTAGAAGAGGTCGGCGACCCGGTGCCCCGGGCGCAGTCCGGCATCGACCAGCCCGGCGCCGAAGGAGGTGGTGAACTCCCGCCACTCCTCCCGGCTGTAGAACGAGAACTTCGGCGAGCCGGTGGTGCCACCGCTCTTGAAGACCACCGCCTCCTCCAGCGGCCCGGTCAGCAGCCGGTTGCCGCGAGGTGTGTTCGCCTGCCAGAACTCGGCCTGCGGGACGACCGGGAGATCGGTCAGTCGCACGGCCCGGTCCGGCAGGCCGGCGTACAGCTCGGCGTAGAAGGGCGAATTGCGGCGCGCGAACCGTATGAGTTCCGCTATTGGTTGAACCGGCATCAATTCCTGCTCTGAGGCTGTGAGGAGAACGGACCGAGCGGGCGGCACCGGGAAGCCGGATGCGCACAGATCATTCGGTCGATACTGAGGCGAAGTCAGGAGGAACTGGCCTCCCACTCGCAAGAAGAGAGGCTAGCACCTTGATGGACCTTCGGATCGCAGCCGCGAGCCTGCCGTTGGGCTGATTCCATGGCGAACTGAGGCCCCATCAGCGGCCTTTTCCGGTGTACCGGAATGGAAGGGTGACATGCGTCTCAGTCGGGAATTCGGCGGCCGCACATGAAATGTCTCGAATTCAACTAAGAGGACGCGCGGATAGGCGATTGGTGAGGGCACCTCGTGCGACTCGTCGCGTCGAAGACCGACACGGACCCGGCTGCGGTGGCCAAGGCGGCCAGGGCTGCTGGCCGATCACATCGCTTCGGCCTTGTAGGCTCCCCGCATGCCACAGCCCGGAGAACCTCACATGCCGGTGCGCGGGGAGCACGTGCGCCAGGCCGTCGCCCACTGCGTCGACGCCCTGGAAGATGTCCCGGCTGCCCGATGGCACGCCCCGGCTGGCGGTTTGGAGTGGACGTGCTGGGAGACTCTCGAACACCTCGCGGACGACCTGCTCACCTACGCGCTACGGTTCGGGCTCGCGCAGCCCATCGCCGTACCGCGCGTCCCACTGCGCATTTCCAGTGATCGACCGGATGGCCCGGCCAATGTCATCTTCGGGGATCACGAGGCAGGGCCCGAGGGACTCCTGACCGTCGTGGAGGCCTGCGGCGGACTGCTCGCGACGGTCGTCGACACCACCGACGCAACCACCTTGGCCCCGCACGTCTTCGGCGCGTCCGACCCGGAGGGCTTTGCGGCGATGGGCGTCGTCGAGACCCTGGTCCACACCCACGACATCACCCAGGGGCTGAATCGCGTCTGGGAAGCCCCGCAGGACCTGAGTGAGCGAGTCCTGGCGCGGCTGTTCCCCGACGTCCTCGTCATCGACACGCCGTGGTCGACTCTTCTGTGGGCCACCGGACGCATCGAGACGCCTGATCGCCCCCGCCGGACGAACTGGCGCTGGCACGGCGCGCCGCTCGGCCACGGCTGACTCATGTGGCTTTAAAGATCGTGTAGATGGCGGCCGGTCATGGTCGGCGTTGGGGGTGGGTATCCCAGCGATGGGTGGTCCAGGCTCGGCGGATCGGACTGCGGACGGTGATGATCGTGTCGGCGAGGTCGAAGAAGGCGTCGATGGCGCTGGAGCGGCGCTCGTAGCAGCAGGCGAGTCGGTGGAAGGCGTTCTGCCAGGCGTGGGTGCGCTCGACATGCCATCGCCGGGTGGCCTGGACCGGTGCCTTGGTCCCCTTGCGTGCGATCTGACCGCGCAGCCTCCGCTCGTCGAGCACGGCACGGGACTTGTCCGAGTCGTAGCCGGCGTCGAAGTGGACGGTGATCTCACCGGGCAGCGGCCCAAGTCCGTCCAGGAGGTCCAGAGTTGGGGCCAGAAGCGGCGAGTCGTGGCGGTTGGCGCCGGCCAGGATGCGGCCCAGCGGGATGCCGTACCCATCGGTCATTGCGGACCGTTTCATGTCCTGTTCGCCCCGGTCGACGGGTGAGCGTCCGGCCGCTTCGCCGCCGCCGGGGGCCTTGGTGATGGCACCGTCCACGGCGATCTGGTCGAGGACGAGGCCGACGACGCGGTCATAGGCCTGGAGGGCGATCTGCTTCAACCGCGCGAACAGGCCCAGGCCGATCCACTCGTCGCGGCGGCCTCGAATCGTGGCGGCCGAGCAGGTGGAGTCCGCTATCGCCTCGTAGGAGCAGCCGAACCGCAGGACTTGCAGCAGCTTGTCGAAGACGATCCGGTCGCTGATCCTGTGCCTGTCTCGTCCGCCGACTGGTCCCATCAGCCGCCTATCTGTGCGGCCTCTAAAGGCAATCGCGGAGGATTCCGCCATCGCCATCGCCATCGTCGTGGCCGTGGCCGTCGTCGTCGCCCTCGCCGTCGCCCGGGGCGGTGTCAGCAGACGGCGGCAAGCGAGTCGACGAGGATGCCGAGCCCTTCCCCGGCCTCGTCCTCGGTCAGGGTGAGCGGGGGAGCCATCCGCAGGGCGTGGCCGTAGAGGCCGCCCTTGCCGACGAGCAGGCCCCGCTCCTTCGCGTGCTCCAGCACGGCGGCGGCCAGCGCCGGGCTCGGCGCTCCCGTCTCGGGGTCGACCAGGTCGACGGCGAACATCAGGCCCTTGCCCCGGACGTCCCGCACGACCGGAAGCCGTTCCGCCGCCGTCCGCAGGCCGTCGATCAGCAGGCTGCCGAGCCGGTGCGCGTTGGCCTGGAGGTCGTGGGCGAGCAGGTAGTCGAGTGTGGCCTTGGCAGCCGCCGTCGCGATCGGGTTGCCACCGAACGTGGAGATGCCGTTCGCCGGAAGCGCGTCCATCAACGTGCCGTCCGCGACGACACCGCCGATCGCGAAGCCGTTCCCCAGGCCCTTCGCGAAGGTCATGACCTGGGGTGTCACGCCATGGGCCTGGATACCCCAGAAGTGCTCTCCGGTACGGCCCCAGCCCGTCTGCACCTCGTCCGAGACGAGCAGGATCCCGTACCGGTCCAGGACCTCCCGGTATCTCGCGAAGAGCCCGTCCGGTGCGGCGGTGAAACCCCCGACGCCCTGGACGGGCTCCACGATCAGGCAGGCGACGTCCGTGGCGGTGGCCGTGTCGACGACGTGCTGCAGATCGTCCGCGCAGAAGGCCAGGAACTCCTCGTCCGACAGCTGCGGGAAGCGTGCGCGGTCGGCGCCGTGCAGGTAGTGCACGTGGACGGGCGAGAGCGAGGAGTTCTTCCAGCTCCGGTTGCCCGTGACGGCAGTGGCCGCGTACGAGCGCCCGTGGTAGCTGTTGCGCAGGGCGAGCACCTGGTCGGACCGGCGAGCGTTGGTGGCGAGCAGCAGCGCCGTCTCGTTGGCCTCGGTGCCGGAGTTGGTGAAGAAGACCTTGGCGTTCGCGATGCCCGAAAGCTCCGCGATCCGCTCGGCCAACTCCACCTGGGTGCGGAGGAGATACAGGGTCGACGTGTGCGCGACCCCGGTGCGCAACTGCCGCTCGACGGCCTCCCGGACCTCGGGCACGTCGTACCCGAGCATGTTGGTGAGGATGCCGCCGAAGAAGTCGAGATAGCTGCGCCCGTCGGAGTCGGTGACGCGGCGCCCCTTGCCGCTCACGATCTCGATCGGCTCCTCGTAGTAGAGCGACATCCACCTCGGCATGACCGCGCGATGGCGGCCGAGCAGCTCCGGCATGCGAGGCTCACTCTCCCTGCGACAGCATCGACTTGGCGCTCGATCGGACAGCCGGGGCGCGTGGACGGCTCTCAGGCAAGCAAGCTACCCGACGCCTGCTCCGCAACCCGGTCAATCGGGCACGACACGGGGCCGCGACTCCACAGCCGAGACCCGCAGCCGGCAGCGCCGGGCTGGCAGGATGGCGGCATGGAACGAGTGCTTGGAATCGGCGGGTACTTCCTTCGGGCCGCCGACCCGGACGCGCTGAGTGCGTGGTACCGCGACTGCCTGGGGCTGGACGCCGACGAGCACGGCCTGTGGGGCCAGGAGGCCGGGCCGACGGTGTTCGCGGCCTTCGAGTCCGGGACGGACTACTTCGGCTCCCGCACCCAGCAGACCATGCTGAACTTCCGGGTCCGCGACCTGGACGCGATGCTCGCGCAGCTGCGGGCCGCCGGGGCGCAGGTGGCGGAGGAGACGCAGGAGATGGCGGCCGTCGGCCGGTTCGGCTGGGTCACCGACCCGGAGGGCAACCGGATCGAGCTCTGGCAGCCCGTCTGACCGCACCCGGGCGGCACGCTGCTCATGCCGCGCCGGGCGCCATGAGCGCCGCTCATGAGGGGTGCGTGCCCGGGGCGCGCAGGTGGTGGCCGACGTCGACGACGAGGGTGATCCGGACGCCTCGCTCGGTGAAGCGCCGTCGGCATGGACGGTCACCGTGTCGCGGAACATCCGCTCGATCGCCTCGCGCCCCGCGCCCCGGTGCGCCGCTTCCGGCGGCGATGTCACGCCGGGTGGATGAGGCGGTTCTCGTAGGCGAAGATCACGGCCTGGATCCGGTCGCGGAGTTCGAGCTTGTGCAGGATACGCCCCAGATGGGACTTCACGGTCGCCTCCGCGAGGTACAGGGTGGCCGCGATCTCGGTGTTGGACAGACCGCGGCCCACCTGGACGAGCACCTCGCGTTCACGGGCGCTGAGCCGGCCCAGCCGCTCGTCGTGGTCGGCGCTGCGGCCGTCGGGGATGTGTGGGCGGAGGTTCTCCAGCAGGCGTCGGGTGATCCGCGGGGAGATCACCGCGTCGCCCGCGGCGACGCTGCGTATCGCGTTGAGAAGCTCCTCGGGCCTGGTGTTCTTCAGCAGGAAGCCCGAGGCTCCGGCGTTGAGTCCGGAGAAGGCGTAGTCGTCGAGGTCGAAGGTGGTGAGGATCAGCACCCGGCTGTGCGGCGAGACCCGGATGACCTGCCGGGTCGCCTCGATCCCGTCGGTCCCGGGCATCCGGACGTCCATGAGGACGACGTCGGGGCTCAGCTCCCGGGCGAGGCGTACGGCCTCGGTGCCGTCCGCGGCTTCGCCGACCGGCGCCATGTCGGGCTGCGCCTCCAGGACGGTGCTGAAGGCCATCCGGAGCAGCGCTTCGTCGTCGGCGATCAGGATGCGGATCGTCATGTGGACGCCGCTCCGTCGCTGCCGAGGAAGAGGCGGGTATGGACTCCCCAGCCGCCGCCCGGAAGCGGTCCGGCCCGCAACGTGCCCCCGTAGGCGGCCGAGCGCTCGCGCATGCCGGGGATGCCGTGGCCGGATGGTGTGGCGCCGGGACGTGGCGGGCGGCGACCGCTGTCGGTGATGTCGACGGTGACGGTCTCGGCCGAGCACCGTATCCGGACCTTCGCGTGGGTGCCGGCGGGCGTGTGCTTGAGGGTGTTGGTCAAGGCTTCCTGTACCAGGCGGTAGACGGTGAGTTGTGCGGTGGCGGGTATGTGGGTGTGGCCGCCCCGGACCTCGAGGCGGGTCGGCAGCCCGGCGGCGCACATCTGGTCGGCGAGGGCCGCCAGCTGTGCGATGCCGGGCAACGGGTGGCGCTCCGCGTCCGGTTCGTCGGTCCGCAGGATGCCCAGCGAGCGCCGCATGTCGGTCAGGGCCTGTCGGCCTGTCTCGGAGATCTGGAGCATCGCGGTGGTGGCCTTGTCGGGCGAGCGGTGCTGCGCGTAGACGGCTGCGTCGGTGAGCGCGACCATGACGGACAGGTTGTGGGTGACGATGTCGTGCATCTCCCGGGTGATACGTGTCCTTTCCTCGGCGACGGCCAGTCGTGCCTGCTGGTCCTGCTGCTGCTCCAGGTGTGCCGCCCGTTCCTCAAGGGCCGCGAGGTAGGCGCGTGTGGTCCGCACGTTCACACCGAGGACGGCGGCGGCGACGGCCATCGCGGTGACCGCGACGAAGGGGGTCAGGAACGCACCTTCCGTCGCCCAGCGCAGGCAGGCCAGCAGGACCCCCGCCTCCACGACGGCACCGGCGACGAGCGTGCCGCGTCGGCCCGAGTGCGCGGCCGCCGTGTAGAGGGCCACCAACAGGGCGATGTCCGCCGGCAGTTGGACGTCCGTCAGCCACTGGACGAAGGCCGCGGCCGCCACGGCGCCGAACACCGTGAGCGGGGCCCGGCGCCGCCACACCAGGGGCAGCGCGAGGGCGGCGGTGAGGGCCACGGCCACCGGCAGCTTCTGCGGCGGCTGTGTGGTCACGACGTTGAGGAGGAGAAGCGTCGGCAGCAGCGAGTCCCACGCCATGGGCGGCAGCCGGGAGGCCCAGCGCCCGCTGGTTGCCACCACTCGCGCCGCTCGTGCGGCGGCCGGGTCGGCGTACCTCGTCAGCCGTAGGGCTGTCCTCGCCCACTGCTCCCGCACCCGGTTCGGCTCCCGCACCCGGTTCGGCACCCGGTCCGGCACCCGGTCCGGCACCCGGTTCCGGTGGCGTGCCCGGTGGGCATTGCCGGGTTCCTCGGCCGTCTCGGTCATCACACGTTCCTCTCGATTCAGCGTCATGGTGGCCCCGGCCGGGGCCGCCACCGTGTACGGCCGGACCCGGGCCGGGTCCGGGGAACGTACGCCTCGCATTGCCCGGCACATGCCGCAGCCCTGTCACGGTAGGCCGCAGGGCCCGTGAAGCACATGAGTCCACCGGCTGATCGCACCGTGCCGAGGTACGACCGCAGGAGGAGTCCCGCTACCTCCCGTGGTCGCAGGGCGCCCGATGGTCCGGCGTGCTCGACTGCTGCTCCGGTGGCAAGGGGACCTGCCACGGATGGCGACCCCGGTTGCACACGAGGGCGACCCGGGATCGATGTGGCAGCGCCTACCCGGCGCCGAGTATGGCCGGGTGACCGAGATCATCGCGGGACTGTACATGTCCCCTCCGGAATTCCTTGCCGTGCTGGCTGCCGTCGCGCTTGTGGTGGCGCGTTGGCTTCCCCCCAGTGCCCGCCCACCCGTCACGATCGCGGCCGGGGCGGTTCTCGTGGTGTCCGCGATCGTGCTGAGCGTGGCGGGGCCCCGCTGGCAGATGCTGCCGGTACTGGCAGGCGCTGCCTTCGCGTTGCCGTTCGCCTTCGCTCCCCTGCTGCGACGCCGTACCGGCCGGCCGGCGTGGCGGGCCCGCTGGTGGCTGGCGTTGCCGGGATCGGTGGCCTGTGTCGGCCTGATCGCCACGGGCCCGGTGGCCGCCTGGGCCTTTCCCGTACCCGTGTTCCCCGAGCCGTCAGGCGACTTCGCGGTCGGCACCCGCGTGGTGCAGTGGACCGACCCACTCCGTCCCGAGACCTTCACCGCCGATCCGGACGACCGGCGCACCGTCGTGGTCCAGCTCTGGTACCCCGCGCAGACGAGCCCCGCAGGCACGCAGCGGGCCCAGTACCTCGGGCGCACGGAGCAGGAGGCGCGCACCGTCTCCGACGCCCTCGCCCGTGGGGTCGGCCTGCCCGGCTTCCTGCTCGACGGTATTCCGCGTGCCCGCACCCGTTCGGTCTTCGACGCCCCGGTGGACGGCACGGGGGGACGGTTCCCCGTCGTCCTGTTCTCTCCCGGGTCGGGCGGAGTGCGCACCCAGAACACTGCCTGGGCGGAGGAACTGGCCGGCCACGGTTATGTGGTGGCCGCCCTCGACCACCCGTACGACTCCGCCGCCGTCGTCCTCGCCGACGGCCGGACGATCACCACCGAGACCGCGTCCTCCGGCGACCCGGACCAGGACGACAAGCTGGCGGCCGGCTGGACAGCGGTTCGAGCCGCCGACCTCAGCTTCGTCCTCACCCAGCTGGACGGTCTGGACCGAAGTGAGACCGCCGACCCGCTGCGCGGACGCCTGGACACCAGCCGGGTCGCGGTGACCGGCCACTCCATGGGTGGTGCTGCCGCCCTGCAGGCAGCCCGGCAGGATCGCCGGTTCGACGCCGTCATCGACCTGGACGGCTACCCCCACGGCCCCACCTCGCCCGCCCTCGACCAGCCGACGCTCGCGCTCACCCAGGCCGTCACCCCGCGAACCGACCCGCGCTACCTGCCCCGCCTCACCGAGGCGCTCAAGTCCAGCACCGCGACGGGCTACCGGCTCACCATCCCCGGCGCCGCACACCTCACGTTCACGGACGGCGCCCTGTACCTGCCGCCCGTGCCCTCGATAGTCGGCTCCCTCGGCCGCACCGAGAGCCCGCGCGTCGTCGCCGCAGCCACCCTCGCCTTCCTGGACGCCGTCCTGCACGGCAAACCCGGCGACCCGGCCGGCGTTCTGCCGGCCTACGGCGACCTCAGCGTCTACCCCCCGGACAACAGCCGCTGATCACCTGCTCGGGGGCGCGGGTGCGGCAGGCGAAGGGTGTCCGGCCAAGGGCGGCAGGGTGTGGCCTGGTCACATGTGCGGGCATGGATCGGCATCTCATCCCGCCGGGTCGTCCGGCCGCGACGGGGCGCGGCCGGACGACGGGCGGGAGGTGTCGGACCTGTCTACAGCCGATACCGCTCGGCGAGGTCGCCGTAGCCGCCCGCCGTCCAGACCACGGTGCGGAACTCCACGAGGCCGAGCGCTCTGGTGCCCTGCCCGGCGGTGGGCGGGAAGTGCGCGGTGCCGCAACGGGCGCAGTACCAGGCCTGGTTCCAGAGCCGCTCGGCCTGCGGCCGGCCCGCGAGACGCCGCCGCCTGGCGAGGGCCAGCGCGGTCGCGCTTGCCACCAGGGCGATCACGACGGCGAGGAGCAGGAACGACACCAAGAGTGGGACCGGCATGTCGTTCGCGTCGGCGAGCGCCGCCGTCGCGTGCGGGACCGGGGAGGCCGGAGCGGCCTTCGGAAAACCAGGGAGATCGGTGGGGAAGTCGCCCGGGAACCCCGGGTGCTTGGTCACCCAGCTTGGCGGCGAGAGGTCGGGCTCCTGGTGGACGCGCGCATTGCGCTGCCTCATGCCCTCGATGAACGTGAAGACCGCCCCGACCAGCGTCATGAAGGCCAGGATCGCCAGTGCCTGAACCACCGTGCTGGTCGTCGGCGGCGCTGGCGCCAAGGCCCGGCCGAGGGCGGACACCTCTTCGCGGGTCGAGGTGCCGCCGTCGCGGCCGGAGTCGCGCACGGTGACGTTGCGCCGCTCGCTCAGGTGGACCGCCGGCACGCTGCGGACCTGGTCGGTCAGCGCGCAGCTCGGGCAGGGCGGCAGAGGGCTGTGCGGCGGTGGCGCAGGTACGGCGTCGTTGATCGCCATGTGTGAAATCCCCCCAGGATTACGGCGGCCGGTCGGCCGTTCGTATCCGAGTGGACGCCGCCGCGCGGCCTCCGGTTGCGGCTCGCCCCGAGGAACGTGAGCGCCTGCGGCCGGTGAGTTTCTTTCTGTATCAACTCCCGCCACCAGGGCGGGTGATGAACGGGGGCGGTATCACATGCCGGATATGACCGGTGGGTTCGCGAGTGTGGCCGTCACGAACGCCGTCGTGGCGGGCGCCGCGTTCGGTCTCGCGACACCGTCGCACGCTGCCGAGCGGGAGGTGCCGGTGTCCGCCGCCTATGACCGCCCGGTGAACCATCCGAACCACCGGCCCCTGCATCGGCACCCGCCCCGCTTGCCGCGCCCTGGCCCGGGACGACGAGCCCGCCGGCCGCGGCCCCCACTCGCCCCTCGTCTCGTTGGCCGGTAGAGCCCCATGTGGGTCACCCGTTCGGATGACGCGCGGTTGGGTGGAGGCGGTGGGTGGCACAACGGCGGGCATGACGACTTCCTCCACCAGTTCCTCCGCCAGACGCCGCCGGAGCCGGACGGCCAAGCCCGCGCCCACGCCTCTGCCCGCCCGCCAGGCCACCGGAGGCCCGGCACCGGCCGGGCCGCGCCGACCGGCGGCCGGGTGCTGCCGGACCTGGGCCAGCGAGCGTACGGTGCCCGGCGGCCGGGTCGTGCGGACGACCTGGCACCAGCCCGCATGCCGAGCCTGGGCCACCCGGTGACGGTGCGCCGGAGGCCTTGGGGATCTCGTCGGCCCGCCTCAACTCGGCGACGTCCTCGCGGAGTTCTTTGAGCTCGTCCTGCTCTGCGGTTAGTCCTGCTCAGCGGCCGTGAGCCGGTCGTCGCGACCTTCGGAGTGCCCGGCCTGCCGGGCGGCAGCGGCCGGTCTGCGGCCGGCTTGCGACCGGCTTGGGCATGGTGCCTGCGGCGGGCCGGCGCGTAGGGTGCTGGGATGATCGCGATGCCAGAGGAGTTCGCACAGGGCACTGTCGACCGGGAGGGGGAGGCCGGGGCGGCGTGGCTCGCCGATCTGCCGGGCATCGTGGAGGACTTGCTGGGGCGCTGGGGGTGCGTGCCGGACGGCGAGGTCATGCACGGTGGCGTCGGCATCATTGTTCCGGCACGGCGACGGGCTGAGGAGCGCGCCGTGCTGAAGGTGTCGTTCCCGCATCCCGGCAACGTCCATGAGCCGGATGCGTTCGTCGCGTGGGGCGGGTGCGGCGCCGTCCTGCTGCACGAGCGCGACGACGAGCGGTTCGCGATGCTGCTGGAGCGGGTTCAGCCGTCGACCCTGGCGGAGGTCCACGACGGCGACGAGGTGGTGACGGTCGCCGGACGGCTCAATCGCCGCCTGGCCGTCCCCGCACCGCCCGGCCTGCCCCGGCTGCGCGCGCAGGCCGATGCCTGGGAGGAGCAACTACGCAAGGACGCCGAGGAGTTGACGCACGCGCTGCCGCGTCAGGTGCTGGACGCTGCCGTGGCGACCGTGCGGGAGCTGGGCCGGGCCCAGCCGGACACTCTCATCCATGGCGACCTGCATGCCCGGAACATCCTGCGCGCCGGTCGGGAGCCGTGGCTGGCTGTCGACCCCAAGGGGTACGCGGGGGATCCCGCCTACGACAGCGGCACGCTGCTGAAGTCCCGCGCGCTGACGCTCCTCGAAGCGGGCGACCCGCGCAAGGCTGTCCACCGCATCCTGGACGTCTTCGCCGAGGCCGCGGAACTCGACCGTGAACGCGTCCAACGGTGGGCCCAGTTCCACGCCGTCCAGGCTGCGTTCTGGGGCCGCCGCCACGGCTTCCGGATCGCCCGCAGCGGACCGCGGTTGGACTGGCTCACCGAGTTGGTCGACGGCCTGGCGGAGTTGCTCACCGAACGCTTGTAGTGACCTCGTAGAACGTGATCCCGTCGAGCGTGACCTCGTCGAGCGTGATCTCGTCGTGCGAGATGGTGCCGGCCGGGTCCGGTGGGTGGACCGGTGCGGCCGCCATTGATCATCGTGAGCCGCGGTGGGCCGACGATGAGACGGCGGCCGCTCACGGCATGGATCCCGCCCGCGCGACGCGTCCGGTCGGGTGGGCCGTCTCGCGTCCCGGGTTGGTCCGATAGGTCGGATCTGCGGTGGGTCGTGCCGGGACGTTCCGGGCGGCGGCAGCGCCGAGGTTATGAATGGTCATCTGGCCATCCAGCCACCCGGCCATCCACGAACATCAACCTCAGGAGCCACCCGATGCGCCCCATCAGAACAGCCTGTCTCGGCGCGGCCACCGCGCTGGCCGCCCTTCTCGCCTGCGCCCCGGTCGCGGCCGCCGCCGCGACGGACACCGGTTCCTCCCCCGCCAAGGGCGGAGACCGGGTCTTCACACTCATCGGTCACCTCGCGCAGGAGACCCGTTTCCCCGTCAACCCCGGCGGCGCCCCCGCCCAGGGCGACCGGGCCGTCTTCCACTCGGTCCTGTTCGACCAGGACGGCAACCAGGTCGGCGACACCGATGGCACCTGCACCACCACCCGGGTCGACAACGGCGGAGCGGAGGAGTGCGTCGTCACCTACAACCTGCCCGGCGGCCAGCTCTCCGTACAGGGGATGGTCTTCGGCTTCCTCAACCCGGGCCCTCCGCCTTCGTTCGACAACGGGATCACCGGCGGCACCGGGAAGTTCGACCGGGCTCGTGGCATGGTCCACGCCGACACGATCGCTCCCGGCACGAGGCGCGTCACGGTCGACCTCGACTTCTGACGGACCCGGCCCCCGCCCGGTGAGAGCCGGACAGGGCGGCGATGTCCGATGGGGAAGGCGCTCTCCGGGGCACCGGTGTCCTTGGAGCGACCCTGACACCCTCTCAGCCGAGGTGAAGGAACAGTGTGCCAATCATTCACCTCGGCTACACCAGCGTGGTCGTGGAGCGCCGAGTAGATCTGAGGCCGACAAGAAGACCCGAGGATTTCGTCCGGAGGCAGTGCGCGGACGAGCGTGCAGCCGGGAGGCCGAGGGGTCGCCTTGAGTGCCGGCGCTCGACGATGTCCCGGTCAAAGCTCTCCGGCGGCTCTCTCATGGGCCCGGGAGCCTGGCAGCCCGGCAGCCCGGCTCAGGAATCCGGCTCGCCGAGCGGCTCCTCGAAGTCGCCGATCATCGCCGGGTCGTCGGCGGAGTTCGACTGTGGCCAGGGGGTGGCTCCCGTGACACCCAGGTCACCACGCATCGCCTCCCTGGTGGCGCGTATGAGGGGCCAGAGTGCCTGTTGCGCCTCGGCGGCGGACCGCAGGGTTTCGCCGCTCCTGGGGTTGCCCTGTTCGATGCGCTTGATCTGCCCGTAGACCCGGGTCAGGGCGTCGTTCAGCTCGCTGGCCGGCCCGATCACCGTGTCGGGGGCGACCATCAGAGTCTCGGACCAGTGGTCGCGATGGGCGTCCTTGGCCCTTTCCAGCGCCCGGATGTCCTCCTCTCCGGGCGCACGGTCCCGTACGACGTACAGATGACGGCTCAGCGCTGTGGCGAACTGCCGGGAATCCCGGTGGAGTTCGGTGTAGCTCCGCCGCCGCAGTTCACGGTTCTCGCGGGCCTCCTGGATGGCGTGGCCCATCTCGAGTTCACGCTTCTTGGCCCGGTCGGCGCCCCGCTGAGTGAGCAACGCACCGCCCAGCGTGCCCGTCACACCGGTGATCGCAATCAGTACCGCCCCCACGTCCATCGGATCACCATAGGGCCTGGCGCTTTGACCATGCCGGGCGGCCGGCGCGGCCCCAGCCGGTCGGGTGCCGGCCTCAGCCGCCGTTGTCGTCGGTGGCGGACAGGACGGCGAGGCGGCGACGGTCGGGGGAGAGGGTGAGGCCGCCGATGTCCAGGCGCAGGGCGTGCCCGCGCGGGGGGAGGGTGGCCCTGCGGGGGCCAGTCTGGGCACGGTCTGGCTGCGGTGGGCCGGCGGGACGAGGGTGGTGGGCATGGAGAAGAACACGCACAAGCTCGTCGTCCTGGTCGGCAGTGTCAGGGAAGGCCGGTTCGGACCGGTGGTGTCCTCATGGGTGGCCGAACAGGCGGCCGCCCATGGTGGGTTCGACGTCGAGGTGATCGACCTGGCCGAGGTGGACCTGCCGCTGGCCCTGCCCGCCGCCTCGCCGAAGTTCGCGGGCGCCGACTACCCCCGCCCGGCCGGGATGGCGAAGCTCACCGATGCCCTGGACGGCGCGGACGCCGTCCTGATCGTCACACCGGAGTACAACCACAGCTACCCTGCCTCGCTGAAGGCCGCCATCGACTGGCACTTCACCCAGTGGACGGCCAAGCCGGTCGCCTTCGTGAGCTACGGCGGCGCGGCCGGCGGCCGGCACGCCGTGCTGCACCTGGAGAACGTGCTGACCGAACTGCACGCCGTGACCATCCGGGACGGCCTGGCGTTCCCGAACTACTTCACCGCCTGGACGGACGGCCGCCCGGATGACCCGCAGGCGCCCGGCTACGCCAAGGTCCTGCTCGACCAACTCGACTGGTGGGCAGGCGCGTTGAAGGCCGCTCGGGCCGCCGCCCCGTACCCGGCGTGAGCGGGGCGCAGGACATGGAATACGTGAAGCTCGGCACCACCGACCTGACCGTCAGCCGGATCGCACTCGGCTGCATGGGCTTCGGCGGCAGCGGCCGGGGCCACAACCCCTGGGCGCTGGACGAGGACGCCGCCGCGCCGCTCTTCCGGCGGGCCGTGGAACTCGGCATCACCTTCTGGGACACCGCCAACGTGTACGGCGGCGGAACCTCCGAGGAACTGGTCGGCCGCGCGGTGCGGCGCTACACCCGCCGCGACGACGTCGTCCTCGCGACCAAGGCGGGCCTGCCGATGCATGACGGTCCGGGCGGCTCCGGGCTGTCCCGGCGGGCCATCCTGGAGCAGGTCGACGGTTCGCTCGCCCGCCTCGGCACCGACCGTCTCGACCTCTTCCAGCTGCACCGCTTCGACCCGGCGACCCCGGTCGAGGAGACCGTGGCGGCCCTGGCCGAGGTGGTCGCGGCGGGCAAGGTCCGCTACGTCGGCGCCTCCTCGATGTGGGCCTGGCGGTTCGCGAAGCTGCAGCACACCGCGGCCCGGGACGGCGGCCCCGCCTTCGTGTCGATGCAGCACCAGTACAGCCTGGTGCAGCGCGAGGAGGAGCGGGAGATGTTTCCGCTGCTCGCCGACCAGGGGGTGGCCGGCCTGGTCTGGTGCCCGCTGGCCTCGGGCCGGCTGGCCCGCCCGTACGGGCAGCAGACCGCCCGCTCGGCCGGGGACCCGGTCGCCGGACGGTTCTTCGCGGACGTCGACCGGCCGATCGTGGACGCCGTGCGGTCCCTCGCCGAGACCCGCGGCGTGCCGATGGCACAGGTCGCACTGGCCTGGGTACTGCGCAACCCGGTCGTCGCCGCCCCGATCGTCGGCGCGACCCGCCCGGGGCACCTCGACGACGCCGCGGCCGCCCTGCGGCTGCACCTCACCGACGCAGAGGCGGAGACCCTGGAAGCGCCGTACACGCCCCGGCTGCCGACCGGGTTCTGAACGGGCCCGCGGTGCGGGGACGGCCGTACGGGGGACGGCCGTGGGGGAAGCCGTGCGGGGACTGCCGTGCCCGCACCGGGGAAGGGGCGGCGGATCCCCGGGCCGGAGAAGGGGCGGCGGCCCCCGGGCCGTGCGGTCGTTCGCGGTGGAGTTCAGAGCGTGAGGTAGGCCAGCCCGCCGAGCCCGGCCAGTGAGCAGTACCAGGCGAACGGCTTCAGCGTGTGCGTCTTGAAGTACTTGCTGAGGAAGTGCACGGCCGCGTACCCGCCGATGAAGGCCAGGACGCTCGCGACCGGGACCTGCGCGCCGAGGTCGGCGCCGTACGCGGCGATCAGCGAGGGCAGTTCGAACAGGGCGGCGGACCCGATCACGGGTGCCGTGAGGAGGAACGCGAAGCGGGCCGAGTCCTCGTGGGACAGGCCGTTGAGGATGCCGGCGCCGATGGTGATCCCCGTGCGGCTGATCCCGGGCAGGAAGGCGGTGATCTGCGCCGCCCCGATGCCGACCGCCTGCCAGTAGCTCAGCTGGACGATTCGGCGGTCCGACTGTCCCTCGGCGGAGAGGTGCTCGTCGCCTGCGGCGACGTACGGCTGTGCCCGTCGTCGACCGGAACCGTCGCGCCGGAGCAGTTCGACGCCGAACAGCATGAGGCCGTTCACGGTGAGGAAGACGGCGGCGGGGACGGGCCTGCCCAGCGCGGCCTTGAACACCCCGCTGACGGCCAGCCCCGCGATACCGACGGGCGTGGCGCCGGCGATCACCAGCCAGGCGAGGCGCTGGTCCGGTTCGCGGATCATCCGGCGGCGGACCGAACTGCACAGGCCCCGCGTGATCCGCGCCCAGTCCTGCCGGAACCTGATCACCAGCGCCAGGGTGGTGGCGAGGCGCAGTCCGACCAGGATGCCCAGGTACGGCGAGCCCGGCGCGGACACGTCGAGGTCGTGTCGCCAGCGCCCGCCGACCAGCGCGGGCAACAGGATTCCGTGGCCGAGGCTGGAGACCGGGAACAGCTCGGTGACACCTTGCAGCAGGCCGACACCGACGGCCTCGGGATAGGTCAGGACGGACATCTTCGACGACTTTCGCAATCGGCGGGAGGCCCGTGCACGGCCTCCGCACGAGGGTGACGCCGCTTCCCCCGTCCCTCGGCGGAGCGAGGTTACTACAAGATGATCTACAGCCCGCCGGCTGGACCGGGGTGGTCTGGGGCATCATGAGCGGATGCCGAACGCCGCAGCACGCACCGCCCTCCTCGACCACCTGCGCACAACCCTTCCCGGCCGCGTCATCGACGAGGTCGCCGGTGTCGTGGGACCGATCGAGGACCGCGTGCCCGGGTTCCGGATCTTCCGAATCCATCCCGCCAATCCGGGCGACTGGTGGCTCTACGTGACGTCGGGCTGCTGGGAGGCGACGCAGCACGACGGTCACGGGACGGAGTTCTTCCTCGCGGCGCCACGTGACGAGTGGGCCAACCTGGAGAGCGTCACCATGAACGCGTACTACCACTGCGGGCCCGTTCATCAGCGACTCGACGTCGGGCACACCGTTCCCATCGGCCGGCCGTGGCTGGACGAATCCGACTGCGACCACTACCTGGTGAGCCTGCCGTACCCGCTGGGGCCGGAGTTCGAGGTCTGCCGCTGGGACGGCGGGGCCCATGCCCGGATCCTGTGGCTCCTGCCGATCACCCGGGCCGAGAAGGACTTCCGGCGGGAGGGCGGACTGGAGGCCCTTGAGAGCCTCTTCGACGAGCACGCGATCGACCCGGTCGATCCCAAGCGGGCCTCCGTCGTCTGATCGGCCCGGCCTCCGGTCCGCCCCGGCGCCCTGTGTGTGCGTCGGGGCCTACAGCTGCTCGAAGTGGAAGGACCCGGTCACCACCACGGTCTTCCCGGCGAGATCCATGCGCGTACCTCCTTCGACCTTCTCGTGTTGATCATGGTCAGCGTAACCGGGGCGTCGCGGACGAGACCGATCAGGAATCGAGAAGCCCCGGCCGCCCGGCCGCCCGTAGCGTGACGGACATGGGAAACAACGAAACCACCGCGTCCACCGCGTCCACCGCGTCCCTCGCGTCCGTCACCCTCGAGGTGGCCGACCCCGGGGCCGCCCACCGCTTCTACACCGCCTTCGGTGTGGACCGGCACGTTCGCCTGCAGAAGTCCGAGGCGCCGTCCACCGGGTTCCGTGGCTTCGCCCTGGCGCTCACGGTGTCCCGGCCGGCCACCGTCGACGCCTTCCTCGCCGCCGCCGTGGACGCCGGCGCCACTGTGCTCAAGCCCGCGGCGAAGTCGCTGTGGGGCTACGGCGGCGTCGTCCAGGCACCGGACGGGACGGCCTGGAAGGTCGCGACCTCGGCGAAGAAGGACACCGGCCCGGCCACCCGCGAGATCGACGACGTCGTCCTGCTGCTCGGCGTCGAGAACGTCAAGGCCACCAGGGACTTCTACGTCGGCCGGGGCCTGACCGTGGCCAAGAGCTTCGGCGGCAAGTACACCGAGTTCGCCCCCGGCGAGACCGGCGAGACCGGCGAGACCGGCGCCGTCAAGCTGGCGCTGTACAAGCGCCGCGCGCTGGCCAAGGAGGTGGGCGTCCCCGTCGACGGCACCGGCTCGCACCGCATCGTCCTCGGCAGCACGGCGGACTCGTTCGCGGACCCGGACGGTTTCGTCTGGGAGGCCGTCGTGCCGGTCGCTGAGGCCTCGTCCGCACGGGCCTGACCCGCCACCGCCCGTCGTCGCGTTGCTCGGAGGAGGCGGCGGCGTCAGGCTCGGCGGGCAGAGGCTGTGAGCCGGTCGGCGAGCGCGATGACAAGGTCTCGGAGTTCGTCCGGTCGCTCAATGACGAACGGCCGGTCCAGCGAGGCGAGTACCGGAGGCAACCAGTCGAGCCGCTCTGCTCTCAACTCGACGTGGAACCAACGCTCGGCGTGCGGATCCGTGCCTTCCGCGGGGGCGGGGGACTCCTCCACCATCGCGACACTGGCGGGAAGTCGGGCGCGGATCTGTTCGACCGTCCCGTGGATCCGCAGCGTCACTTCGTACCGGTAGGCGGCCTTGGCGAACCCTGACAGGACGCGCTGTGCCGGATCGAGTGCGGCAGGAGGCTCGAACGAGCCCGGCAGGGTCCTCGCGTCCGCGATGCGATCGAGCCGGAAAGTCCGGTCCTCGCCGATCTCGGGATCGGTGCCGGTGACGTACCACCGGCCCGCATGGGTGACGATCCCGTACGGGTGCAGCGTGCGTTCGCTCCGTCGCCCTTCTCGGGCGGTGTACCTGATCGAGACCGGGCGACGATGGCGTACCGCATCGGCGATGGTGAGCAGCACCCCCGTCTCCGGGGTGGCCGACTCGCCGGGTCCGGTCGTGAAGGCGAGGGATTCCATGACGGCGTCGAGCCGACGGGCGAGACGCTCGGGCAGTGCCCTGCGGATCTTGGCCGCTGCCGTCTCGCCCGCAGTTCCGGCCGCCGTCAGTAGCCCCGTCCTGCGGCCGGCGACGAGGCCGAGCAGCACGGCGAGCGCCTCGTCGTCGTTGAACATGAGCGGAGGCAAGCGGTACCCGGGGGCGAGCCGGTACCCGCCGTAGCGGCCACGGACCGACTCCACGGGGATGTCGAGGTCGACCAGGTGGTCCACGTACCGCCGCACGGTGCGCCCGTCGACGCCGAGCCGGTCGGCGAGTTCGGCCACCGTTCTGAGGCCCCCCGACTGCAGGAGTTCCAGGAGGGTGAGCACGCGGCTGGTAGGTCGAGCCATGTCCACGAGCCTAGCGTTGATACCGGACCGATTCTGTCCACTATGTGCCCTGGCGTTCGAGGTGCAACGGCTTCAGCAACCTGAGGAGAGCACCATGGACCTCGTGTCGATCCGGATCATCACCGGCGACGTCGCGCGCCTCGTCGACTTCTACGAGCGAGCCACCGGAGTACGGGCGGAGTGGTCCACCGAGGACTTCGCCGAACTGCGGACCCCCATGGGGACCCTCGCGATCGGCAGCACCCGAACCGTCGCACTGTTCGCGCCCGGCTGCGCCCGCCCCGCCGACAACAGCACCGTGATCATCGAATTCCTCGTCGCCGACGTGGACGGCGTGTACCGGAACCTGGCCGATTTCGTCGCCGACTTCGTGGCTGAGCCCACCACGCTGCCCTGGGGCAACCGGTCGCTCCTGCTCCGCGACCCCGACGGCAACCTCGTCAACTTCTTCACCCCTGTCACGCCGGCGGCCATCGAGAAGTTCGCTCGCTGAGCGATTGCCGACTGACCTCGAAGGGCCGTTCGCCCGGCAGGCGCCTCATGCCACCCGGTCGGGACGTGGTTGAAGCCGGGCGCTGAGGACGTTCTCGGCGAGGAGATCGGCTCGGTCCATGCCCGCGCCGAGCTCTTCGGCGAGACGGTAGAAGAGCCCGCGCAATCCCAGCGGTCCGAGCTCTCCGGTGTCCGGTCGGGCGCCCAGCGCCAGCAGAGCCGAGTCGAAGCGGTGAGGTTCCCGGCCGGTGCGGTGCCGGGGCTCGATGCCCAGGAGGGTGTGCAGACCTGTCACCAACTGCCCGTTCTCGGCATAGCGGAAATCCACGAGCGGTTTCTCGTTGGCGTGCAGGGACAGTGCTGCCGTCCCCGCCGACACCTCGCCGAGCAGGTCGTCGTCCTCGACGCACAGCCAACTGCCGTGCTCCCACACCCACGCCCACGACCCGTATCGGCCGGCGGTCACCACGTAGGCGTCGTCCTCGTAGAGGAGGTCGTCGAAGTCCTCGTCGAACTCCTCCTGCGTCCGCTCGGCGAGCGTGGCCGGGTCCGCCCCCATCCGCTCCAAGAGCTGTCGTGCCGTGAGGTCACGGGCAAACGTGACGCTCAACAGCGGCAGGTCCGCCCCGTACATCCAACCCAGGCCACTCATCCGTACTCCCCCTTGCGGTGATCGACGTTCTCAGGCTAGCCAGCCGGTACGACAGGTCGGCCTCCGTGCTGCCGAGGACGGAGCGGCGTCCGGGTTCCCTGGACCTTCCTCGCCTGCTGAGCGGCAGGGGGCGGCAGGCGCCGGCCACGCGGTGGTGGCCGGCGCCTCGGGTCGTCCGGGGGGTGCGGTCCGGTCCTACGTCGTGGCCTCTGCCGTGGCCTCTGCCGTGGCGGTGCGCCAGGTGCTGACGAGGCCGGCGGCCTTGGCCTCGAAATCGGGGTCCCGCCAGATGCCCGGGAGACCTATCAGCACCGGCAGGGTGTCGATGCCGCTGACCCGGTGCGTGATCCGTACGATGTCCGGGGCGTTGGCGCGCCCGTTCTTCTTCATCACCTCGACGTTCGTGATGTCCGCCCAGGCGAACCGCTTGCGGCGGCCCCACAGGGGGGTCCACCACAGCTCGTTCTCGTCGAAGCTCACGCTGGTGAAGAGGGCACGCAGGTGGGCGGTGCCGATGACGGCCATCACGGGGACGAACAGGATCGCGACCAGAGCGGTGCGTTCGTTCAGGGGCCGGCTGAGGGCGAGGTGCAGGAAGTAGGCCGAGCCTGCCAGGAAGAGCGGTCCGCTGATCCACTGGCGCCGCTGCTGCGCGGGGGTGAGGCGGTGGGTCGTGTGTTTCACCTGCGGATTCTGGCACCACCGGCGGACCTGAGGAAGCGTCACTCCGGCGCCGCCAACCGGGTGCGCGCGGGGGCTTGCGCGGGGGCTTTGCGCGGTGCGGGGCCCGACCGGCTGTCCACCGGCCCCAGGGACAACGACCGGTGATCGGCCGGGCGAGACTTCTCTCATGAGAGTCAGATGCCTGCAGATCATCCACCCCGCAGCCGACGTCCCGGTCACGGAGTTCGAAGGGATCCGGGTGGGCGGTGTCTACCCCGTTCTGGAGATGGTCACCTACGACATCGACTGCCAGATCCGCCTGCTCGGCCCCGACACGCCCGACCCCGGACTCCTCTGGGACCCAACCGGCTTCGAGACGGTGGACACCCGGATACCGCCCGGCTGGACCCTGGTCATCGCCGACGGCCGCACCCGCCTTTCCGACGCCCGCTGGCAGCGCCCCGGATTCTGGACCGACTACACCCGCGGCGATCCGCAGGCCCTGGCCGACTACCGGCAGGTGAAGCGCGAACTCCTTGCCGCCGCCCCACCGACCGAGAACTGACCCCTGTCCCCGGGTGCCCCGGCCCGGAGCCGCTGAGTGGGCGTCTCGCACCGGCCGGTGCGTCGGCACCGGCGTCAGCACGACCGACGGCGCCCCGCTCGTCCAGGAGAACTGCGCGAACGGGGGCCAGAGCCAGGTGTGGACGCTCTGCGACAACGGCATGGTGATCAACGCCGCCAGCGGCCTGCTGTTCGGCCTGAAACACTGGCCCGAAGCCGACCATCCGGGCCCCGGGGATCAGTTGACGCAAAGTCAGAACTACTGCGACAGCCCGGCGTTCCGCTGGCAGCAGCGTCCCCCGAAGACCTGACGGCCACTCGCACCGGCCGTGCGGGCGACCGGTGCGGGGCCAGCCGGACTTCCTCGGTGGCGCTTGCCGCGAAGACTCCGGGACTCCGGGACTCCGGGAGTCCGGGAGTTCGGGAGTTCGGGAGTCCGTCAGGCTTCAGGCCCGCTCCCGGCAGAACCGGTGAGGTCGGCCATCACCAGCTCGGCCGCCCGCACCGGGTCCCCGCCGGCGCGGGTGAGCAGTGAGGCCACGTCGTACTCTGCGTCGACCGCCTCCCGGTGGGTCACTTTCATCCAGTGCACCGACTCGTAGCGCGGTGAGCTGAGCGCCGCGCCGATGTCGGGGCGCAGCCGCTCCAACTCCACGACGACCGTCCAGGCGTCGTCCTCGATCCGGGCCCGCCGCACCGGATCGCAGGCCGCGATGGCCCGGTCGGTTCCGGGCGGGTCGAGCTCACAGGCGGCCAGAGCCGGTAGGAGTTCGGGGACGCCCAGGATCTCCGCCGCGTCCAGGGCCAAGTCGTGGAACCAGTCGTCGGAGCCCAGCAGTTGCGCGATCAGTGGGACGGCCCGTCGGTCGTGCCGTCTGGCCAGCCCTCGCGCACCCTCACCTCGGACCTCGCCGTACTCGTCGGTGGTGCACCTCCACAGCGCGTCCCTGATGGCGGTCGTGTCCTGCTCCAGCTGGAATCCCAACGTGAAGGCCGCCCAGTTGCGGACCTCGGGGTCCTGGTCCCGGGTGAGCCGGATCAGCGCCCGGACATCGGGCCCGTCGGGCAGTCCGCTGTTGACGAAGGTGATGTCCGAGGCGACATGACGCCGCACCTCGGCGTCCTCGTGTCCGGAAAGCCCTACCAGCACGGGAAGGGCGCGCAGGTCCTGCGCCCGGCCCAGGCCGCAGACGAGGGAACGCAGCACGCAGGCCTCCGTCTCCACCTCGGCCAGCGCCATCAGGGCGGCTGCCGCCTCGCCACGCAGAGCCTCGTGCTCGCCGGCCGCGCTTCCCACCAGATCGCAGCCCACCTTCCGCTCCAGGACATCGGCCGACCCCAACAACGCCAACCCGCAGCGCAGCGCGGTCTCCCCGCTCTCCCCCTTCACCGCCTCCCAGGCCAGATCCCAGTAGGCGTGCACGTCGTGGTCCGCCTCCGAGGCCTGCGCCACTCGTGCCGCAGTCATCAAGCGCCCCGCCGGCCCCGCCGCATTGTCCATGTGCGCATCCTGCCCGAAGAGCCTGGTGCCGGGCACTGGATTTCACGTGCTGCTGCTCAGGGTTCACAGACAAGCACGGGCGCATCGGGTGACTACGGCCCCGGCGGTTCACCGTCGCCCCGGACGGCCGGTCAGCCGTTTCGGGACCGGCCAGGCCTGAGCCCTGAGCCGGACGGTCGGTCAGTCAGTCAGTCAGTGTCCGACCGGCGACCGGCGACCGGCGACCGGCGACCGGCGACCGGCGACCGGCGACCGGCGAAGGCGCGGAAGCGCCGGCCGGCGGGTGAGGCCGGCCGGTCCTGGTGCCAGACCAGGCCGATGCCGCGGAACGCGTCGGGGTCGGTGAGCGGCACCAGCCGCACACCGGGCTCGGCGTGCCCGCCGCCCCCGGCGGGGACGACGGCCACGCCGAGCCCGGCCCCGACCATGCCGCGGATCGTGGCCACCTCACCGGCCTCCATGACCACCGACGCCGTGACGCCGGCCCGGTGGAGGATCTCGCAGGTGATCTGCCGCAGCCCCACCGCGTGGCGCATGATGATGACCCGCTCGTCCGTCAGCTCGGCCAGTCCTACCGCCGGCCGGTCCGCCAGCCGGTGGCCGTCCGGGACGGCGAGCTGCAGCCGTTCCTCACACAGCGGCAGCCAGCCCCACTCGGCGCCGGACGGCCGCGGCCCGGTGACGCCCAGCTCGGCGGAGCCGTCCCGGAGCAGGTCCAGCAGCGCGGTCGCGGACTCCTGGTGCAGGGTGAACCGGGCGGCGGGCGACTCCCGCTGGTACGCGCCGAGCAGTTCAGGCAGCAGCCAGCCGCCCAGCGAGTGCAGGTAGGCCAACCGCAGGGTGTCGGTGGGCGGTTGCAGCAGGGCGGCGATACGGTCCTGGGCGGTGTCCAGTTCGTCCAGCGCCCGCCGGACGTGCCGGCGGTAGACCCGGCCGTACTCGTTGAGCCGCAGTCGGTGCCGGTCCCGGTCGAACAGCCGGGTGCCCACGCGTCGTTCCAGCCGGCCGATGGCCCGGGAGAGTGTCGACTGTGAGGTGCCGAGCAGGGCGGCGGCATCGGTGACGTGCTCGGTCTCCGCCACTGCGAGGAACCAGCGCAACTCTTCCACGGTCATGACGGGATTATGCACACGGTGCATGAACCCCAGGTCGGGAGGGCATTTCCGTTTGCCCGCCGCCCGTCGGATGCTGGACCCACGGGCGCCCGACCGACAGGACAGCACCACCCACCCACACCACTTCCGGAGGACCGTCAGATGTCCACTACCCCCAGCACCGCCACGCGCACCAACACCGCGCTCGCCGAGCAGTTCCGCACCGTCCTGGGCACCGCCGACTGGGAGCTGTTCCGCTCCCTGCTCACCGACGACGCCACGTGGACGCTCCCCGGCAGCAACCGGATCTCCGGCGAGGCGCGCGGTGCGGACGCCGTGGTCGAGCGGATCCGGCTGATCGCCGGCTACGGCGTGAACTTCGACCTCCAGCACGTCCTGGTCAGCCGGGACAACTTCGCGCTCTCGGTGCACAACACCGCCGAGCGCGACGGACAGGTGCTCGACGAGTACCTGGCCACCGTCTGCTTCGTGCGGGACGGGCGGATCGGCGCGATCGAGACCTACCTCTCGGACGTGCCGGGCATGGACGCCTTCTTCGTCTGACTCCTTCGACTGACTCCTCCGTCTGAAGCCCTCCCGCGTGACCCGGGCGGCCGGACTCCCGGCCGAGCGCAACGCCTCGGCGCTACTCAGCCGGTTGTTGAGTACGTTCGCTCATGAGCCCTGCCCGGGTGCTTCCTATCGTGACGTGCATGGACACGGAATCGGCTCCCATCAGTTCTTCGACCTCGGTGAACCCGCGGCGGGCCAGAGGCTGCGGGATCGCGACGGTCGTCCTGGCCGTCCTGGCCGTCCTGGGAGCCGTGGCACTGGCCGAGTTCGAGAAAGGCCTGGCCGGGGACGGGCCCCCCGAACGCCCTTCCGGAAGCGCGTCCGACCCCCTCCGCCCAGGCGCAGCCACCCACTACGACGACGGCCTGACGATCACCGTGAGCCCACCGCACCGGGAATCCGACGACACCTACAGCTTCACCGTCACCTACGACAACGGCACCGACGAGGAGCTGCGCCCGGGCGGGACGTCACCGGACACCAGCATCGGCACGAGCGGCTCCGCCCCCATCGTGGTCCACGCGGGGACAGCCCTCGCCCCCGACATCCCCGGCTGGGGCGTGACCGTGCTGGACCGGGCCGGCTCCGCATCCGTCCTCATGCCGCCTCTCGGCAAGGACCAGAAGCGCACCGTGCCGGTGCGGGTCAAGCCCGACAAGGAAGGAAGCTTCGTCACGGTGGAGGTCACCCCGATGTCCGCCGGATACCGCGAGACCGCGTACTGGCAATTCGACCTGAGCTGATCGCACGTATGAAGGCCGCTGCCCTCACGGGGCAACGGCCTTCCGCGCTGCTCACACGAGGCGGTCCCCGCGCCGTCGGGGGCGTTGGGCCCTGTGAGGGCTCGTCATTGATGGTGGCCCGAGCGGGCAGCGTTGTGTTCCACGTGACGGAGGCTCAGGGCTCGGCCACTTCATCTCGCCGTGGATCCAGCGCGTCGCTCATGGCGTGAGCGAGCGAGGCGATACGCCGCACGCAGCAGCTCACGGATGGCCGCTTCGGTACGCGAGCCCGGATTCACCACTGCCAGCCAGCCGGCGGTGCCGTAGACGGGGTGCGCGAGCACGGTGTCGGTGGCGCTGGGGTCGGGCTCGGTGCCGGCCGGTTCGCGTGGTGCGTGACCGGTCCACCGGATGAACGCGTCCTTCCCGGCGGAGATGTTCACGCGGAAGGTGTCCGGCCGGTCCAGACGCGATGCCTCGTCGCCGGGATGGTCCTTGGTCACGACCGTCGCGAAGGGTTGGGTCGTGGTCGGGGTGGCGCCGTCAGGTGCGTAGTAGAAGAACGTGTCGCCCCAGCTGATCTCCGGCGAGCCGTCGCCGGGTGCCGGCCTCATGGTCAGGACGCCGTCGAGGCCGTCCACGAAGCTGATGATCTCGTCCATGGTCATGTGCTCCAGCGTTACATTGAGGTGCTTGTGGAGGCTTTGAGGCTGACACTGAGGAGGTTCAGGATGTCAGGTCTCAAATCGGGGGACTTGCGCACCGTCGATGTCGCGCGGCGTGTCGGGTACTCGGTCCAACAGGCTCGCAATCTCGAGCGGGACGGTGTGCTCCCGCCGGCGGCGCGCACAGCCACGGGCTACCGCATCTATGGAGAGATACATGTACAGTCCGCGCTGGCCTACCGAGGCCTCGCGGCAGGCGCGGGTCCGACTGAGGCCAAGAAGATCGTGCGGGCCGTGCACCGGTTCCCTGCCTCACACCGGGTGCTTGCCCTTCTCGACGCGGCGCACGCTCGGCTCGACGCAGAGCGCACGGAGCTGAGGCAGGCCAAGGAGGCTGCCCTGGCGATCTCCGGTGAGCCGATCGGAGACGTACGCGTAGCGGACTCGATGAGCGTCTCCGAACTCGCCGCCGCTCTGGGCGTGCGTCCTTCGACGTTGCGGCACTGGGACGCGGAGGGTCTTGTCGTTCCCGACCGCGACCCCGTGCGAAGGACGCGACGATACACGCCGACCCAGGTGCGGGATGCGCGGATCGTTCACCAACTGCGCAAGGCCGGTTACCGCATCACGCCCCTTCGGGCCCTCATGCCTCAACTGCGGTGCGCCCGCCGCTCGGAGGATGTCGCCTCCGCGCTGGCCGCCCGAGACGCCGTCATCGCGGCTCGCTCCAAGTCCCTCCTCGACGGCGCCGCCGCGCTCAGTGCCGCGCTCTCGCTGGCCGCCGCCCTTGCCGTCCAGGACTGATGGTTCGTCAGTTGCCCGGACCGGATGCCGACCACCGGCGGGGGAGCGCGCGGACCGAGGATGTCGGAGCGGTTGCGGTTCCCGGCCGTGAGGACATGCGCCGGGCAGCGTTTCAAGGGGACGGCCCCTATCGGCTAGGAGGAAAGCCGGTCGTCCATCAGGTGAACGTTTGTCAGAAAGGACGACTGCCTGGTCAGTGTGGGCCGTGACAGGCTTGCGCCCAGTGGCCGCCGGGGGGCGGTCACCGGCTCAACAGGGGCGACGTGGCCACAGCCGACATCGAGGTGGACCCGGATGTCCTGTGCGCGGCACGCAGTGACGCGTGGGACGTCCCGTACGCGGCGCAGACCGGTGGACGGAAGGCCGGATGTCCCGACCCGGTCCGTCGGCCGCGACGGTTCTGCCTCCCCGCATCTCGAGCACGTCCGACCAAGAGCAACCGTTTGCACCAGGAGGCCCACTGTGCGAGTCCTGTTCACCGCCCCCGGGGCGGTCGGCCACATCTTCCCCGTGATCCCCACCGCGCTGGCCCTGCGGGCGGCCGGCCACGACGTCCTGTTCGCGGGTCAGCATCCGATCGCGAACCTGCGCAGCACCGGGCTGCCCGTCGTCGAGGTCGGCGACGGCACCACCCTCAGGGAGGCCTTCGCCCGGGCCCTCCCGAAGGACGTCCGATTCGCCGACCAGGAGCGCACGGAGGAGCAGACGAACGAACTGAGCGCCCTCGGCTTCGCCGAGTTCGGCCGGTCGACCATCGACGGCCTGCTGGAGGTCGCGCAGCGCTGGCAGCCGGACATCATCGTGCACGAGTCCTTCCAGGGCGCCGCGCCGCTGGTGGCCGCCAAGCTCGGCATACCCGCCGTGGCGCACAACTTCGGGGTGACCTCGGGCGGGGCGGCCGCCCGCCTGCGCCGACTTCTCGCCGACGACTACCGCGCACACGGCGTCGAGGCGACCGAGCCTTCCACCGTCGTGGACGTCGTGCCGGCGTCGCTCGGCGGGGACGGCGGAGGCTGGCGCGTGCGGTACGTGCCCTTCAACGGCGGCGGGACGATACCCGCCGACCTGATCGGGCGCGGCACCAAGCCACGGATCGCGGTGACGCTGGGCACGGTGTTCACCGAGTGGGAGGGCATCGCGCCCATCTCCCGGCTGATCGAGCAGGCGGGGGCGCTCGACGCCGAGATCCTGCTCGCCGCCGGCGACGAGGACCTCACGCCGCTCGGCACGCTGCCCGCCAACGTCCGCCCGCTGCCGTGGGTGCCGCTGAGCCAGCTGCTCCAGGCCGGCGACGGCGTCGTCCACCACGGCGGCTCGGGCAGCATGATGACCGCCGCCGCGCTGGGCGTCCCCCAGCTGATCCTCCCCCAGGGCGCGGACAACTTCGCCAACGCCGCCGCCGGCCGGGCCAACGGCTTCGCACTGTCCTCGAGCCTGGACGCCGTCGACACCGCCCTGCTCGACCGGCTGCTCACCGACGATGCCCTGCGCAAGTCGGCCGCGGCCATGAAAGCGCAGATCGACGCCCTCCCGTCTCCTGCCGACCTGGTCGCGAACTTCGAATCACTGAGCTTCTCCAGCGCGGCCCGGACCGTGTGACGGACGCCTGGTAGCCGGTGTGGGGAGGGCGGCGGCGATGCCTACCGCCCGGTAGGCTGCTGCGACAACCACTGGGCCAAACAGGAGAGTTCAGCATGCGTCGATCGAGCCGACTCGCGGGCACGGTACTCCTCCTCACAGCCGGTCTGGCGACCGCATGCACCGGTGGCGGTACCGCGCCTCGAGACGGGGACGGGCCCTGGGCCCTGAACGGACTCGTGGCCACGCCCGTCGGCGCGCCGATCCAGGGCAGCATCGACGCCCTTCCTTTCAAGGGGGTCGCGAAGATCCTCGGGGTTGCCGGGATTTCGGGAACTGACGTGGTCCTCTCGGTGAGGGACGGAGTCTGTCAGGTGGCGCTCCTGCCGGGCTCCCTGGCCGAGCCGACCACGACTGCTCCGACCGCGCTCGGATCGTCCCGGCCGACGGGCCACACCGGATCCTCGGACGCCCACCGGCAATTTCCCGGGACGGTTCTCGACGGGAAGTACACCGTGGCGTCAGCCCGGCTGGAGCCCTTCACATTCGCGACCGTCGGATGCTCCGAAAAGGCAATGGCGGTCAGGATGGAAGGGGTTGGGGAATCGGCCGCGATGCAGAAGAAAGCAGGTGACTCCCTGCAGCTCTGGCGAGAAGCCCAGGGCGCAGTGATCGCCGTCGGCCTCCCCGAGGCCCTCCATCGGTCGGCCGCCGAAAACAGCACCTCCTGAAAAGCGTGAGGATGCCCGCCTGCGGGGTGCGGTACGGGGTTGGTGCCCCAGCCCAGCAGAAGCGGTGGATCGGCAGAACCGGGCATCACCTCAGCTGCCGCCCTCCGGGGGCCCTCGGTCGCGCCGATGAGCGGACACGTCAGCCGGCGCGCCGAGAAAACCCGTTGCGAGTGACCTGCATCGGATGTCTGATTGATCGGCCACCGGCCAGGGAGGGAACATGGGGCCGTCGCTGCCCACGCCCTCGTTGCCCACCGCTCGCCTTCGGCTGCGTGCCTTCGAAGACGCGGATGCCAACGACCTCTTCGCACTGCACAGCAGCGCCGACGTGCTGCGCTACTGGGACTCGCCACCGTGGAGGGAACGCGGGCGTGCCGAGAAGTTCATCACGGCCTGTCGGCAGATGGCACAGGAGGGCACCGGGGCGCGGCTGGCCGTGGAGCGTGTCTCCGACGGGGCGTTCATCGGCTGGTGCAGCCTGACCGGGTGGAATCCGGACTACCGCAGCGCGTCGCTCGGCTACTGCTACGGCGATACGGCGTGGGGCCGTGGCTACGCGACCGAGGCCGCGCGCGCTCTGCTGCGGTGGGCATTCGACACGCTGGACCTGAATCGCGTGCAAGCCGAGGCCGATACGCGCAACGCGGCTTCTGCCCGCGTGTTGGAGAAGCTCGGCTTCGTGCGGGAAGGGACGTTGCGGGAAGACTGCGTCGTCAACGGTGAGGTCTCTGACTCGTGGGTCTACGGGCTGATCAGGCGGGAGTGGCAGCCGTCGTCCGAGCCGGTTCCCGCCCACTGAGTTCCGCAGCTGACCGCAGGTGATCCCCGTGCCGGCGCCGAGCTGTGCGGAGGTTACGGCCCGAGCACGTGGGCTGCCCAGGCGGGTGGGCCGCCGGGTGTGCGCTCGCCCGGTGGCAGCGGCACGGATGGTGAAACTCCCCTGGGGTCTTCGTCGGGTGCCACCGCAGGCCCGGCTGCGCGGTGGCCGGTTCCGGCGCCGGGCGTGTGCGCGGTACCGCCACGGTGGGTGCGGAATGCCGCCGGTGGTATGACGGTATGATCACGACCCGCATGATCAACTGGCGTTCATGTGAAGATACTTGAGGGGCTTGATGAGCAAGACACGCTTTGCGGGAGCGCCGCGCAGCCGCACCTGACCATGGACAGGCAGACCGCCTTGCCGGAGGGCGCCCCCACGACCTGAGTGCGGATCCGAAGAACCCGAACGTGCTTCTGCTGAGCACGGGAACGCAGACGTGGTCGTACAACAAGTGGCCCGCCCCCGACCCCTCCGACCCCTCCAAACCCGCCAACCCCTTCACGTCGCTCGTCACGAATCCCTCGGTCAAGTCGATCACCGAGCAGCCGTCGGGTGTGCTGGTGATGACGCAGGTGGACAAGGTCAAGGACCCGTCCCCGGCGGGCGGCTGCACCGCCAACACGTGGTGCACCGACATCGTCGACTTCTACACCTCGAACGGCACCATCGGCTACCACGCACAACTTGCGCCAGGTGACCGGCGCCCGGTTCTACCGCGCACGCGTCTGGAACCCGTCCTACAACGCCGTCGGCGACGCGACGCACGGCGCGGTCTCCGACCGTGCCCTGTCCGGCGGCTCCTGGACGGACCCCGCGTCGATCGACGCGAACACCCAGATCTCACAGATCAGCGCCGCCGCGCTGCCCGACGGGACGTTGCACGTGCAGACGCTGGTTCCTGGCTACGGCGTCTGGGACCGCACCCGCAGCGTCGCCGGAACGTGGTCGGCGTCGACCCAGATCGACCTCAACGGCCAGATCTCGCGGATCAGCGCCGCCGCGCTGCCCGACGGCACGATGCACGTGCAGACCGTCGTTCCCGGCGCCGGAGTGTGGGACCGCACCCGCACCTCGTCGGGTAGCTGGACGAACTGGACGCCGATCGCAGTGGGCTGCACCACGAGCGACACCAACAGCCCGTGCGTCACCGACGTGAGTGCGGCGTCCCGGCCGGACGGTACGTTGCACGTCCAGATCCTGACGCCGGCTGCCGGGGTGTCCGACCTGACCTGGGCCGCTGGATTCTGGTCGCAGCCCACGGTCGTGGACACCAACCCGTCCGTCACGCGCATCGCCGCGAGCACGGTGTCGGACGGCACCACGCACCTGGAGGCGATCGTCCCCGGCTACGGCATCTGGGACCGGACGCTCGCCCCCGGCGCGACGTCATGGGCCGGCAGCGCGACCCAGATCGACGCCCGCCAGCGCGACTTCGCCGTCTACAGCGTGGGCCTGACGGGCGGACCTCTCCACGTCGGCAGCGCCGCGTTCTGACGCGAGCAGCCGAAGGCAGGTGCAAGGCCTTGACGCCCGGCCTCACCTTCGGATGACCAGACCAGGGCAGAGCAGGGAAGAGTAGAGCAGGGAAGAGCAGCGCAGGGAAGAGCAGAGCAGAGCAGAGCAGGGAAAGAGCAGTGCACGTCCTGGGGCCGTCCTCCATGGCGGAGGACGGCCCCCGGTGTCGGTACTCGACCTCTACGCCTTCACCGCCACCGACCACCACCGCTAAGCCCGCCTCCTGAGCAGCGCACGCCGCCGAGTCCGACACCGCCTGCACCCTCAGCAGCAGCAGCCGATCGCCTCGGCCTTGCCGAAGTCCGCCGCCGCGAACGCCCCAGCGGGGATGGTGAAGTAGATCGTTCCGGCGTCGCCCCAGCCCCACTCGAGGTCGGCGTCCTCGGCGAGCTGGAGCAGGTGAACGGCGGGACCGTCGTCGTCGCGGGAGGTCACCGGCACCGTGTACGAGGTGTCGGGCCAGCCGAACGCGCAGTGGTGGCCGGCGGTGTTCCCGTCGAGGCCGTCCATCTCACTGAGGATGAGTGAGGGCGCGCCCCAGTGCTGGTCCTCGTCGTACGTGAGGTCGTCGTCCTGGAGGTCCCAACTGTCCGGGAGCATGGTCACCTCGACCGCGTGGACGGGCCGTGCCGGGTAGCGCCGGGCGGGCCCGGGGGCGGTCGTCGTGACCGCCCGCGTGGGATCGGCGGGGATCACCCGCCACGCGTCGGGACTGGACGAGTCCAGCTCGCGGTACTCCTCGTACGGCACGTCAGGATCGAGGTAGAAGAAGTTGAGCAGGCCCGGCCGGGTGGGCAGTTGGTCCCCGAGCCACGCGGCGAGCGCATCGGTGTCGAGCACCGCGTGCAGGGACAACGGGACGCCTTCCAGCGCGGGCCACGCGGTGCCCGGTTCGAGCAGCGCGGGCCCACCGAGCCGTGACCGGCCGGCGGCGGGCGCCTCCGGCGAGGCCGCGACCAGCCGGAAGCCGCGCCGGGCCATCGCCGCGAACTGCCGCCCGGTCTCCGGGCCGAGCCGCTCCACACACAGCCGGCGCATGGCGGCCGGGTCATCGAAATCCATGAGGCGATCCTCTCAACCCCCGCGCACCGCACTGCACGACCCCCCACCAGGCTCAGTGAAGCGTCCGAACCGACGCGTACCGGCTCCGGCGTCCGCTCGAGCTACCAGAGTGAGGCCGCTGCCGCCCGCTCACCCCTGCTTGGCGAGGTCCCCCGACGGGTCCATGCCCAGGGGCTGGCCGGTGACCTTCAGGTGGATCGCGCCCGGCCCGGCCGGGGTGTATGCCTGCTGTTCGGAGACGCCGGTGCAGCCCTGGTCGCTGCCTTTCGGGTGTTCCTGGAGCTCGATCCGGTCGGGGGTGACGGACAGCAGGGTGAGCTCGCCACGACAGACGGTGCTGCTGAACGCCGAGGCGTTGGCGGTCCGCCCGACCACCTCGCCGACCTTCCCGGGGGCGAAGCTGACGGTGAAGGTGCTTGGCAGTCCGCCGACGGCGGTGGTGATGGTGCCCCTCCAGGTGCCGAGGTAGCCGGCGGGGAGCGTCCCCAGCAGCGGCGCGACGGAGGCCGAAGGGTTGGCGGAGGTCGAAGGGTTGGCAGGGGTCGACGGGTCGGCGGAGGCCGGCGGGGCGCCGGTGGCGTCGTGGCTCACGTGGTCGCCCGGCCGGTCGCGCCACACGGTCTGCCACAGCACGCCGCCGGCCGCCAGCACGACCAGCACGGCGGCGGCCGCCACGAGCGGACGCCGCCCCCGGGAACGCGGCGCGGGCGCCGAGGCCCCGGTGCCCGCACCCACGCGCTCTCCGGACGGCCCGGGCTGCC
This sequence comes from Kitasatospora sp. NPDC034023, assembly GCF_055575795.1. Lineage (NCBI taxonomy): Bacteria > Bacillati > Actinomycetota > Actinomycetes > Kitasatosporales > Streptomycetaceae > Kitasatospora > Kitasatospora sp. NPDC034023. The sequence goes on along the minus strand of NZ_JBVIRY010000034.1, from coordinate 40,343 downwards.
CCGGCGGTACCGGCGGCGCGGGCCGGTCGAGGTGGGTGGGGGAGCGGTCCCGTCCGGATTCCGCTACGCGCTCCGCTACGGGCTCCGCGGCGCCGGCCGGCACCTCGGCCTCCGCCTCCAGGTCGAGCAGTTCGACGGCGCTGCGCGCCACCTCGGCGGAGACCGCGGGCGGCAGCCAGCCGCCGTCCGCGAGCGGGGCGGCACCGGGGGAGAGCAGGGCGCGCAGCTCGTCCGGGGAAGGCCGGTCGGCGGGGGTCCTGGCGAGGCAGGCGCGCACCGCGTCGTGCAGCGCTCCGGTGAGCCCGCCGAGGTCCGGCTGCTCGTGCAGCACCCGGTAGAGCAGGACGGCCGCGCTCACGCCCTCGCCGAACGGCGGGACGCCGGTCGCGGCGAAGGCGAGGACGGCGCCGAGCGAGAAGACGTCCCCTGCGGGGCCGGCCGGCTCGCCGGCCGCCTGTTCGGGCGAGAGGTAGCCGGGCGAGCCGACCAGGTACCCGGAGCGGGTGAGTGCGGTCGCGGCGTCCAGGGCGCGGGCGATGCCGAAGTCGATCAGGCGGGGCCCGTCCAGGGCGAGCAGCACGTTGGACGGTTTGACGTCACGGTGGACCAGGCCCAGGCCGTGCACCGCCGCCAGGGCCTCGGCGAGCGCCGCGCCGAGGGCGTGCACGGCGGGAACGGGCAACGGGCCGTGCCGGCGGACCGCGGCGTCCAGCGACGGTCCGGCGACGTAGCCCCCCGCCACCCAGGGCGGGTCGCCCTCGGTGTCGGCGTCCAGGACGGGGGCGGTCCAGCGACTGCCGACCCGCCGGGCGGCGGCGACCTCCTGGCGGAACCGGGCGCGGAACTCGGCGTCGTCGGCGAGCTCGCCGCGCACCACCTTGACGGCGACGGTCCGCCCGCCCTCGGTGCGGCCGAGGTACACCCGCCCCATGCCGCCGGCGCCGAGCCGGCCCAGCAGCCGGTAGGAGCCGATCCTCCTCGGGTCCGAGTCGCCCAGTGGTTCCATCGCCCGCCCTCCCCGTCACCGTCGCCCGCGCGCACACTACTACCCGGCGGCGCCACCCGGCGGCGGGCACGGGTTCCGGCAGAGGGGCCGTCAGGCGCGAGGCCTTCGACGTCCGCCGCCCGGCGGGCGCACCGCAGGCCGCTCCCCTTCCTCCCCATCGCGGCGGCGGGCAGGGGCCGCTTCCACCCCGTCGCGGTGTCCCCGTTGTCAGATGTCAGGTCCCTCGGTGCCGGCGCCGGCCTGCCGCGCACGGATCGTGGTGACGGGTGACGGCGGTGATCAGCGATCCGTGGAATCCGGTGGGAGGAGGGGGCGTTCGGGCCGTTCGCCGGGCGCTGTCAGGTGTTGTCAGTTCCCGTCAGGCGGTATCGAACAGCGCTGGTGGTCGGATCAGCTGTATCCCGCCGCCGAGGTCGGACCGGGCGGCACGTCAACGTCTCGACCGAACATGGGAGTTGGAATGGCCAAGGGCATTCTCAAGAGGATCGGCCGCCGTGGCGCGACCGCGGCGGCCGTCGTGGCGGTGGCGGCGGGCGCGGTAGGCGTCTCGGCGGGCAGCGCGGCCGCCGACGGCTGGTACGCGCTCCGCTACCACGCGAGCGGTCACGGTGTGGGCGTCTACGCGCAGCAGTACTCCTGGACGCCCAAGGTCGCCGCCGACGTGTACTCGTACTCGTGGTCGTCGGACGAGATCTACATCGAGTGCTGGACCAGGGGCGAGACGATCAACAACCAGGGCAACGTCTGGTACCGGGTGGGCGGCACGAACGGCAACTTCTTCGGCACGGCCTACGTCTACGGTGCGTACGCCGACGGCAACTGGTACTTCCACAACGGCCTGCCGGAGTGCTGACGGCCGCCTGACACCGCCCGCCCCGCCCGCCCCGCCGGCCCGCTCGCCGGTCGGGGCGGGCGGGGCCGGCCGGCGCCTGCGAGTGCTGCCGGCGCTGACCGGCCCGATCGGCCTGACCGAGGTGCTGCGGTGCTGCGGTGCGAGGACCCGGAGCCGAGCATCCGGTAGCGGTACGCCGTCAGCTCCCTGCCGGCTTCTCGGCCTCACCCATGGTGCCGGGCACCGTCGGTGCGGCCCGGGGAGTGTTGTGAACGGCGCGGTGGTGGCTGGGTGTCGTCCCGTAGTGGTCCAGGAACACCTGCCTCATCGTCTCGGCGGAGGTGAACCCGCAGCGCCTCGCGACCGAAGCCAGCGGCAGTGCGGTGGAGACGAGGAGTTGTGCGGCCGCCTCGATGCGGGCGGTCCGTACGAACCGGGCTGGCGTCTGCCCGAGCTGGTCGAGGAACAGCCTGGACAGATGACGTCCGCTGACTCCCGCGTACGCGGCGAGCGCGGTGGTGGTGAGGTCGCCGTCGAGGTGTGCGGTGATGTATTCGACGGTCTGCCGCACGGTCCGGTGCTCCGGGGCCGGCGCGTCGACGAACATGCTGATCTGGGCCTGGTTGCCCGGTCGTTGGAGGTAGGTCACCATCATCCGGGCCAGCGTCCGGGCGAGGGCCGGGCCGTGGTCCTCCTCGACGAACGCGAGGGTGAGGTCGAGCGCGCTGGTGACCCCGGCTGACGTGCAGACGTGCTCGTCGCGGAGGTACAGCGGCGCGGCGTCGACGTGGACGGCCGGGTGGTGCTGCGCGAGGTCGCGCGCGAACGCCCAGTGGGTCGTGGCACGCCGTCCGTCGAGCAGTCCGGCCGCCGCCAGCACACTCGCCCCCGTGCACACCGACGCGACCCGACGGCCGATGCCGGCCAGCCGGCGCACGTGCTCGACCAGCCGGGTGTCCTGCGCCGCCGCGGCGTGGCCCCACCCGCCGACGACCAGCAGCGTGCCGACCGGGCCGCGGGTACGCTCCAGCGACGCCTGCGCCGCCAGGACCAGTCCCGAGGAACAGCGCACCGGGCGGCCCTGCGGGGTGACCAGGAGGACGTCGTAGGGCGGACTCGCGCCCAGGCGGTTCGCCCCGTCGAAGACGCTGGTCACGCAGGCGATCTCCACGAGTTCCGCATCGTCGTAGGCCACGACCACCACGCGGTGGCGGAGAGCTGTCGTCATGCCTGCGACACTACCGAAAGCCGTCCGGAAGACAGGTATCCCAGGATTTCGGACACGGAGTCCGAACGGTTCCGGTCCGCGGTGGAGGCGGCGGGGGAGGGTTGCCGAGGCAGCATCCCGCTGCCAGGCCCTCGGCCTCCCGCCGACTTCCAGGAGTCCCGTCATGACCGAAACCTCGCCCGAGCCGTCCGCGGACCTGCCCGTGCCGTCCGCAGACCTGCCCGTGCCGTCCGCGGGCCCGTCCGAGCCGTCCGCGGACCCGGTGAAGACCATCGCCTTCGTGCTGTACCCGGGGCTCACCGCACTGGACGTCGTCGGCCCGATGCAGGTCTTCGCCGCGCTGGGCGATCTCGTCCCCGGCTACCGCACGATCGCGGTCGGCGAGCGGATCGAGCCGGTGCCGAGCGACACCCCGCTGTCCCTGCTGCCCAGTCACACCTTCGAGGACATGGAGGACATAGCGGATCTCCACGCCGTGATCGTGCCCGGCGGCCTCGTCCCCACCCTGGCCGCGATGGCCGACGAGAGCCTGCTGCGCAAGCTGCGCCGGACCGCGGCACGCTGCCAGGTCGTCGGCTCGGTGTGCACCGGCTCGCTGCTGCTCGCGGCGGCAGGCCTCCTGGAGGGCCGCCGGGCCACCACGCACTGGATGTACCGCGACCTGCTTCCCCGCTTCGGGGCGACGCCTGTCACCCAGCGCTGGGTCGAGGACGGACACGTCATCACCGCCGCCGGGGTCTCGGCCGGCATCGACATGGCACTGCACCTGGTCGGCCGCCTCGCCGGCCTCGACGTCGCGCGCACGGTGCAGCTGTTCATCGAGTACGACCCCGAACCGCCCTTCGGCCCCATCGACTGGACCGCTGCCGACAGCGGCCAGTACACGCCCTTCGCCCGCCGGCTGCTCCACGACGCCCTCGCCGACCACCCCGCCCTCCTGGCACACCTGAGCACCTGAGCACCTGAGCACGGCGGAGCCGGCCGGGCTGCTCGTGCCGGAGTACGGCGAGTCGGAGCCCGCGGTGCTCGACGCGCCGATCGCATCCGCCTCTGGCAGGCTGACGGGGTGGTGCCGAGCGGCGCCGTCGCGCGCGAGGAGGTCCGTACGGATGTCTGAGCCGAAACCGGGGCGGAAGCCGGGTGCGGCCGACCGCAGGGCCCACACGGCGGCGTTCCGGGCGGAGGAAGCCCGCCGGGAACGGCGCCGGCGGCTACTGGCTCGCGGCGCGATCGGCCTGGTCGCCGTGGCGGTGGTCGGGGGAATCGCCGCCGTGATCGCGACGAACCAGGGCTCGACCGGTTCCTCCCACGGGATCCCGGCACAGCCGCGGACCACGGCTGTGGGCCGCACCACACTGCCGCCGTGGGACGCGCCGAGTGACGTCGCGGCCGCCGTGGCGGCGGCCGGGCTGCCGATGCTCGGCGCGGAGGGCACGGCGCTGCACATCCACACCCATCTGGACGTCCTGGCGGACGGCAGGCCCGTCGAGGTGCCGGCGCTGATCGGCGTCGACGAGAGCGCGCAGCGGATCAGCCCGCTGCACAGCCACGACACCAGCGGTGTCATCCACGTCGAGTCGCCGGTTCGCGCGGACTTCAGCCTCGGGCAGTTCCTCACCGAATGGCAGGTCTCCGCCTCCGCCGACCACCTCGGCGGCCTGAAGACCGACGGGACCCACACGTTGAAGGCCTACGTCAACGGCAAGGAGGTCGACGGCGACCCGGCCGCGATCCTGCTGCACGACCACGACGAGGTCGCCTTGGTCTACGGGACGGCCGCCGAGAACGCCGCAGTCCCGGTCCCGAGCAGCTACACCTGGCCGAGCGGGCTGTAGATCGGTCCGGCCGCGCGGCTGCGAGTGGGGGCAGTAGCGGTATCGCCGCATCGATGCCGTCACCCGGCCGGAGCTCCACGGCCCTCGCCGTGGAGCTCCACATCGGCCTGCCCGGTGCAGACACCTGCGTGTCCGGACAGCGACACCCCACCGGCCATTCGGGCCGAAACGTCCGCCGGCCCCGGGTGCCCCGGCTCTGGGGCACGCGCACACCCGAAGCGGCCCAGCCCGTCCCGCCGAGGCCCGGCCGCTCCGGTGCGCACCAGCGCGGTCAGCCGCCGCTCTTGCGGCGGAAGTTGCGCTTGCCTCCCGCCGCGGCGTGCGCGCCGTGGATCTTCGATTCGCTGTTCGGACCGCCGGCCGTGCTCCCGCCCTTGGCGCCGTGCTTGCGCTCCAGCGCGGCGAGGAATTGGGCCTTGACGTCGTCCTGGGCGGCGGCCGCGGGGACCTCGGCGGCCTGGTCGGCCTCCGACCTCTCGGGGTTCTCGGGGTTCTCGGGGTTCTCGGATGACGCTACGCCGCTGCTCATGCAGGACCTCCTGGTGGGGTGGTGTCGGGTTGATGCCTTCACGGGACACCATGTCATGCCCCGAAACCGGCCCGGCCTACCAGGCCACCCCGAGGGCCTCCAGCTGCCCGACCTGCTCGGCGGTGAGCTTGTCCCGGCGGGCGTATCGGTGTCCGCGTCGGCTGCCGCTCTGCCGCGCTCTGCCGTGGCTGATCGCGGTAGCCGGGCGGGAGCTGTCCGGTAGCTGGGCCCGCGCCGGCGACCCGTCGGTAGGTCCGCCCGTATAGTCCAGGGTCCGACGATCACTTGTATGCCACTTTTGGGGCTCCCTTGAACAGCACTTCCATCAAGCGTCGCGGCGCGTTCCTGTTCGCGACCGTCGCCCTTGTCACCGTCGGCGCCCTGGGCGGCACCGCCCAGGCAGTGCCCAACTCCGGCTCCCTTTGGGTCGGCTACGGCAAGAGCAACACCTACGCAAGCGTCAAGTGCGTCCAGCAGATATCCAACGACCTGCACTACCAGACCGGTTACCACACGGTCGACGTGGACGGCTCGTTCGGCCCCGACACCTACGGGGCTATCGTGGCCATCCAGAAGTGGGCGAGCCTGCAGCAGGACGGTGTCGTCGGCCCGAGGACCGGCGACGTCATGGTCGAGGCCACCAAGGACTACTACGGCTGTTACCCCTACCTGCCCACCCTCAAGTGACACCCGACGCTCAACTCCGGTAGGCATCGGGGTTGGCGGGTCCCGCCAGGTGACACTGCTGGGAATGGGGTCCGAGCGTGACGGCGGTCCTTGTCGTCCGGTTGTGGAAGGCAAGGACCACCGTTCATGTTCGGGGAGGCTTCGTGTCGGTTCGGCAGGGGGCTGGGGGCGCCGTCTGGCGGGCGCGGTCGAAGCATGTGATCGAAACCGACTACGGCACGCTGACCTGGGACGTGGACCGAGTCCGGGCCGCGGCGAAGGCTGTCGAACAGCGTGGCGACCACCTGCACACCGTCGTTGCCGTCGACGCCCATGGGCGCTATCCAGACCCCGGCGGCCTCCTGACTTACACCGCCGACAGCAACACGCACATGACACCGTCCGCGGCTTCCGGTAGCGGGCCGCTCAATGCGTGAAGCGGGCCGTGGCACCCCGGCGGCCCGCTGTCGGTGCCGGCCGTCATGATCAGCCACATGACCGAGATCGACACGTCCGCAGCCCGCACCCCTCGCACGTGGGACGGATTCGCCGCATCCGCGGCCCTGCAGGGGCTGGTCGGTGCCTTGGGTATGTGGGACAAGGACTCCTTCGTCGGCATCAGGCGCGTCAGCCGCTACATCGAAGGCACGTGGGAACCCGGGCCGGGCGAACGCGGTGTCCGGCTCCCCGCGGCGGGCAGCTGGACGGACCTCATCGGACGCACAGGCGCGCTCGCCCTGCGCGCCGCCGCGCCCGCGACCCGGCCCGAGCGCCGCGAGCTCCTGCTCGACTTCCTGGAGGTGTGGGCCCGGACGACGTTCGCCGACCCCGCCTACCGCTTCCGCGTGGGCCGGCTCGCCGGAACGACCTCCTTCACCGTCCGCGACCACCACGGCGCCTCCTTCGGCACCCACCTGCCCGCCGCGCGCAGGACCCATTACTTCGAGGCCGTCCTGCCCGGCGGCCACGCCGCCCCCCGCCCCGAGGAACCCCTCTACGTCGAGGACTGCCCCTGGGGCTGGGGCACCCCCGGGCAGCTGCTGCGCCTGACGGAGCTCGTTCGAGAGCGCGGCCCGTTCGCCTGGGATGTGGACGCGGTCCTCGCCTTGAGCGAGGCGACCGGCCTGAGCCGCCCCGCCGCCGCCCTCGTCCTGGCCGGCAACCCTGGCGCGGGCGGCTACCGTGTGCCCTTCCTCGACGAGCACGAGCTCGCCACCTACGGCTTCAAGGCCCGCGAAGTCGAATCGGCGCGCGCCGAGTTGTCGATGCTGCACGACGACGAGCGGCTCGCCCTGCTCGCCGACGTGATGCCCGCAGACCCCGCTGACCTGTGGGAGCCGGGCGGCCTCGCCCGCGTCGCGCAGCGCACCGCCGGGGCCTGGGCGCAGCAGCACGGCGCCCGCCGGCACGCGCCGTGGAGCACCTGGCAGGCCGCGGTCGCTCTGGAAACCCGGATGCCGGCCGCCCACCTGTGCCACCTGCTCCTCGACCCGGCGAACGCCACCCTGCCGCCCGGCTTCTACCTGCGCATCTGGCCCCGCCCGCCCGAACACCGCCACCTGCGCACCGCATGGGACGTCATGGGCGACTACGACGCCGAGACCGTCGCGGAGGCCGTCTTCACCGGCCTCCCCTGGGCATACGCGGACCTCCCCGCCGGCGACCCCGTACGGGCCGGCGCACCGGAGGCCGTCCGCCACCTGCGCAAGGCACTGGCGCGGGGCGACTCCCCGGCCCGGGTCCTTCACTCGGCGCTGAGCCGCGGCAACCGGGGGAGCCGGCGCTGGGACTGGCTGACCGGCGGCACCTGCGACCGTGTCATGGCCCGCATCACCGCCGACGACCTGCCCGCGGGCCGCTACGAATCCGACCCCCGCGCCTGCACCCCCGACCTGGTCGCCGACGTCGCCACCACCCTCGACCTGTCCGAGGACACCGCCACCCTCTACCTCCAACTCCTGGCCCTGCCCGTGCCGTCGGACCGCAACGTGCGGCGCTGGAACGCCTGGACACCGGCCCGCCACAAGTCGGCCGCCGCGGAGCTGGTGACACGCGGCCTGGTGGTGGAAGACCGCCGGCCCCGCGCCGGGCGCTCCCTGTTCCTGCCCGGCCTGTGGGCACACGCCAAGAAGCCGCTGCCACCGATGGAGGCCCGGAAAGCACCCATGGTCGGCGCCCGGCTGAGCGCCGACCAAAGCGAGGTGACGGCCTTCGAGCTGCTCCCGGGCACGCTTCCCGAGCTGTTCAGCGAGGCCTGGCGGCTGGTCCGAGAGGAGGGAGGGCCGAGGATTTGACGCTGCCGCACACAACGGACGGCCCGCCCCGGTCCCGGACGCGGACGGGCTCGTCGGGACGCGAACGGGACCGGTCTTCCCACGGCTCGCAGCGCTTCGATGGGATCGTGTAGCTGACCCATGGTCCGCAAACCGGTCTGCCTCGCGGGTCCCCGGAAAGAAGTGGTCTCCTCGGCCGGGCGGAAGGTAGTTTGGCCCTGGCTCGCTGGCCGCCCGGGTGCCTGCTCCCCGCGTCGACTGAAGAGGCGCCCTCGCCCTAAGGCTCCGTCCACCCGCATGCCCGCCCGTCCCGGCCGGGTGTCGTCAGCTCGCTGGTTCGGGTTGCTCGGGCCGCGCGTCGTAGACGGCGCGGGCGGTGTGGATCAGAGCGACGTGGTCGACGGCCCAGTCCGCGACGGCGGTGGTCAGCCGGCCGGCGGCCTGGCCCAGGTCGGTGAGTGAGTACTCGACGCGTGGGGGCACCGTGGGGTAGACGGTGCGGGTGACCAGGCCGTCGCGTTCCAGGGAGCGCAGGGTCTGGGTGAGCATCTTCTGCGTCACGCCGTCGAGCAGACGGCGCAGTTGGCCGAAGCGCAGTGGAGTCCCTCGCCCACCTCGTGGACCGGGACCTGCTGCGGGTCCGTCTGGAACGCACCCTGCCCCTTGAGCGCGCCGCCGAGGCCCACGCCGCCAGCGAGTCGGGCCGTACCCGCGGCAAGATCGTCCTCAGCGTCACCGCCGACACGTGCGTCGACCCGGGGGCGTGAGCTCCTGGGTCCAGTCCGCCGGGCGAGAACCAACCCGGGGCGGAATCGAACAGGTCCGGCTGGGAGCCTCGACGTCCGTGCTGGTCATGCCGGTCTTGGAGGACCACGGCCAGCGGGCAGTGGGTCGCCTCCGCGAACTCCCTGGTGAGTGACACCGTTCGCGACGCTGTTCGAGGTCAGAGGGCCGGCAGGATGCGCAGCGGGCTCATGGTGCCTGCTCGCGCCATTGCGCGACGCTGCCCTCGACCTCGGCGATGCTGGGGTGGCGCACGGCATCCAGCCCGTCATCGGCGAGAAGGTCGGCGATCAGGGCCGGAGGGCCGAACACCTCGGTCGCGCTCAGGTCCCAGTCGGTCAGGACGAACCAGGAGCCCTCCACGGGCCACCAGTGCGCGGGAAACTGGGTGTGGACGGTTCGGTCGGGCCACGCGCAGGCATCGTGGTGAGCAAGCGCCTCCTCCAGCCGGCCCCGGCGGGCCGGGATGGGGCGGCCCGCGTCCTCGATCCCCGCCTGGGCCCAGTAGCACTCCGTGCGCAGCCCATCAGGGCTGTGCCGGGCGAGGACCTCGACCAGGCGGGCCAGGCTGCCGCGGTCAATCTCGCCCAGGTCCGGGCCCTCTACGTCTTCGGGCAGGTCCAGCCCCTCGAAGACCCGGAACGAGGGGGTGTACTGCCAGTCCTCCAGTCGCTTGCCGGCGTGCGCCAGCACGTCGTCCCACCGGACCCGTTCCCCTCGCACCGTGACGGTGTGCAGAACCCAGCAGCGATCCGGGAACCCCTCCTGGGGCTCGTAGCCCACAATGGCCTCGCCACGTTCCAGAAGTGGTCGGACACCACCCAGCGAATCGTCATCCGGCACAAGCTCCACCGCGAAACCCCTCGACACTGCGATCATGTGTGTGACGTTCTGTGATCAGTCGAGGTTAAACGCTCACGGTGCGGAAGTCCCGCTCGTCGGGGATCTTCGCGGCGCAGCAGCGCTTTCGGTCCTTGGTCCGGGACTTGGACAGGGGTTGGTGGGTTGTGGGTTGTGGGTCGACGGGTGCGGGGTCAGGGGCGGGTTCGTGTGCTGGCGTCGTGCTGTTGGTAGAGGGTGACGAGCAGGCCGTGCACGGGTTCGCCGGGGTCTTCCTCCACTTCGTCGACCAGGCGGGTCAGCGCCTGGGCCAGCTGTGCGGCTTTGGCGGGGCTGAGTCGGAGGTGGCGCAGGGTCAGGGTGTGTTCGAGGGGGGAGCGGTCCGTCTCGGCGGCGACCGCGCCGAGCATCGCGGCTGTGCCTTCGGCCTGTGGCTCGTCGACGAGGAGGCGTTGTGCGGTTCGCCGGTAGTATTTCTCGGTGCCGCCACGGACCTGCCGAGTCCCGGCGTCCTGGACCAGTCCGGCTTCGCACAGCACTCGCAGGTGGTGGGAGACACTGCCCTTGTTCACGCCCAGTTGAGCGGCGAGCCGGCTGATCGTGGAGGGCTGCCCGCTCAGGGCGAAGAGCAGGCGTTGGCGTACGGGGTGGGCGAGCGCGGCGTGCTGCTGGGGTGTGCTGATCTGCTGGACGTCTTCGTCTGGTTGATGGCTCACCGAATCAAGTGTTAAGTGCGGTTGACGCTTTGACAAGTCGCTGGTCTACTCCCTGCCATGACCACCACCACCTCGTCACCCGCGCTGGACAACGCCACCGCCGCTGACACCACTGCCCCCGTTACCGACACCGTCACGGCCGCCGGCCTCACCGCCGTCCCCGTCCCGGACGCTGCCGGCGTCGTCGAGTCGATCGCCGACCTGGTCGCCGGGAACTACGTCTTCCCCGATGTCGCCCGGCAGTTGGCGGCCCTGCTGCGAAGCCGGTGTGCGGAGGGAGCCTACCGGGCCGCGACCGCGGAGGAGTTGGCCGAAGGGGTCACCGCCGACCTGCGGTCCGTCAACGGTGACCAGCACCTGGCTCTGAAGTTCCATGCCGAGCCCGTACCGTCGGAGCGGGGCGCGGCCGTACTCGCCGCGATGCGGCGGCAGTTCGACGAGGGCCTGGGGGGTGTTCCGCGGGTGGAGCTCCTCGATTCCGGAGTCGCGGTCCTGGAGATCGCACCCGCGATGTTCCCCCTGGACTGGGCGGCCGAGCCGCTGGCCGCGGCGCTCTCCCTGGTGGCCCCGGCCCGCGCGCTGATCCTGGACCTGCGTCGCAACGTCGGTGGCGACCCGGACACGGTCGCCTTCGTCTGCGGCTACCTGCTCGACGGCCGCACCCACCTGAACACCATCGTCTCGCGGCAGGGGGAGAAGGCCGAGCAGTCCTGGACGCCCCCGTTCGTCCCGGGCGCCCGCTACGGCGCCACCAAGCCGCTCTACGTGCTCACGAGTGCGAAGACCTTCTCCGCGGGTGAGGAACTCGCCTACGACCTGCAGCAACTCGGGCGCGCCGAGGTCGTCGGGGAGAGCACCCGCGGCGGTGCGCACCCGCGCGAGGGCTGGACGGTGCACCCGCACCTGGAACTCTCCGTCCCCGTCGCCCGCGCGCTCAACCCCGTCTCGGGCACCAACTGGGAGGGCACCGGCGTCCAGCCCGACGTGCCGTGCCGAGCCGAAACCGCACTCGAGCGCGCGTTGGAACTGGCCGTGACGCGCCTGGCGCAGTACGGCTCCTGACACCGCCCCACCACCCCGGACACCGCCACCGGCCGCCACCACCGGACCGGTGGCGAGGCGGCCCGGGTTTTCCGGTCCGGCGTGCGGCTGCGCGGGCGGGCCGGGGCCCGCATCGACGGGAGGCTGACCGGCGGGTGGAGTGTGCTCCTGACACGCTCCACCGGCGGGCCGGGGCTGTCGCCGGCCGGCCCGCCCCATACGCCCCGTCCGCCCCGCGGTCCTGCCCCGGCGGCGGTGGTCCCGTACAGCCTGGCCACGCCGACGTCGACGCCGACGTCGACGCCGACACAGGTACAGGTACAGGCACAGGCACAGGCACAGGCACAGGCACAGGCACCGGTCCGGTAGCGGTCGTGTCGGTTATGGTCGGTTGCGGGGTCAGTGGGGTCAGTGGGGTTGAGGGGTGGCCAGGAGGTCGGTGGCGCGGGGCGTTTGGCGGTAGAGGACGTGTTGTCCGGTGCGGGTGCGGGTGACCAGTGCGGTGCGGTGCAGGATGCCGAGGTGGTAGGAGACGGTGCTGGTGGCGAGGAAGTGCCGTTCGCTGAGTTCCGCGGTGGTGCGGGGGGTGTACAGGTCGGACAGCAGTCGTGTGCGGGTCGCTCCGAGGAGGGCGTGGATGGCCGGTCCGGGGCGGGTGGCCGGTCCGGGGCGGCAGGGGTAGGCGAGCATGGGCTGACGTGTGGCGGGTGCGGGTATCGAGTCGATGACCACGCGTAGGTCCGTGGTGAACACGGAGGGGGTCAGGACCAGGCCGGTGGCGGCGCTGGTCCGGGCGTGGAAGCGGCTGGTCAGACTCAGGTGGTCGTCGTTCCAGAGCATCCTGGGGTGCAGGGTGGCGAGCATGCCGGACAGGCCGTGGCGGGCGGTGGTCTGCGCCCGGTGGGTGATGTCCTCTTCCATACGGGTACGCAGGGCCGTCCAGTGCGGGGCGAGGGCGCGTTCCCACAGCCGGTGCAGTTCCGCCGCCATCCGTTCGGCGAAGTCGTGCTCGCCCCGTTCCAGGGCGTCGCGCAGGGCCACGGGAGTGGCCCGGCCCGCCAGGTGCTCCTCGCTGACCCCTTGGGCCATGACCTGCAGCTCCCAGCGCAGCCGGGCGGGATCCGTGGTGGCGACGGTGTGCAGTTCCTCGTGCAGTCCGGTCTCGGGGGCGTGCGGCTGGGGTGTCAGGAAGTCCGGTACGTAGTCCCACGAGCCGCTGAACAGCGAGCCCAGCAGGACGAGCTTGCGGTCACGGACGGTCTCCTGGATTCTGCCCCGCCAACCGTCGCCGCCCGGGCGCTTGTTGTCGCGCAGGAGGCGCAGCGCGCCGATCCCGGTGCTGAGCGGCGAGATCGCGAACTGGGTGTTCGCGAGTACGGTGCGGTCCATGTCGAGGTGGAGCACGACACCCCCCGGAGGTCGGCTGCCGGCCGCCCGTGCGGTCGGCGTCATGAGTGTTCGAACCTGATCGAATCACTCGAGGGGCGGTCCCGTCAGCCGGTTGCCTTGAGTCAGGAACACACCGAACACCAGGAGACACTGATGATCAGGAAGCGCACCGCTGTCCGCCTCGGCGCTGTCGTCGTCGCCGCCACCGCCGGCTTGGGCCTCAGCGCCGCGACGGCGTCGGCCAGTACCACCTACACGGCCAACGTCCCCGGTTGCGCCGGGGGCATGGTGGTCACGTTCGCCGACGGGCACGACCACGTGCAGGGCTACGCGACCTCCACCACCGGCGACGGCTGCAGCGTGGTGCTCACGCAGTCGAACGGCGGGCGCTCGAGCAACTGGACCAGCATCCCTCACGACACGGCCTGGACGGCGAAGCTCCTGGACGCCGGAATCACCTCGTACGTCGTCGTGTGCAACCTGGACTCCCGCCGGTGCGCCACCAGCGCCTCGTACTGACAGGCGTCGCCGGTTCCGTCCTGGCCCCGCCTCGGGGGACCGGACCATGACGGGACCGGCGGCACGTCCCGGAGCCGAACCGCCCCGGGTACCGCCGCCGAGCCCGGGAGGAGGACGCCGCCCGCGTCCTGACCGACGGCCCCGGCCGACGAGGCCGGACGCCCGGGCAGGCGCGGGTCGGCGGGTGGTTCAGGACCGGCGGCGCAGGCGGCGGGCGAGGAGGACCGCGCCGGTGCCGAGGGCGGCGAGTGCCGCGGCGGTGGCGGCCGTGATGCCGTCGGACTGGGCGCCGGTGGCGGCGAGTTCACCCGTGACGGGGGCGGCCGGGGCGGGGGCGGCCGGGGCGGGGACGGGCGCCGTGTCGGTGGCCGGCTCGGTGTCGGTGGCAGGCTTCGCCTGAGTGCCGGGCTTGGTGCCGGTGCCGGTGCCGGGCTCGGCGCCGGTGGACTTGTCGGCGCTCTTGTCGGCGCTCGTGCCGGTGCTCTTCTCGGTGTTCTTGTCGGTGTTCTTCTCGGGGGCGACGACGTTGACGGTGGTGCCCTGGCCGCAGTTGGTGGTCCCGCGGAACGGGGCTCCTTCGTTGACGAAGACGCACGGGCTGATCTGGGTCGCGCCCGGCGGCGTGGCCGCGTCGTAGGAGACCCGCACCCGGGTCACCGTGGTCTTCCTCGCCGCGATGGAGGAGTCGCGGCCCTGGAGGTAGACGCCGGGCTTGTCGTCCGGGATCTGGTCGGAGACCTTCTGCAGGGTGGTCCACGAGCCGTCGGCCTTGCGGACCTGGACGGTGGCGTGAGGGTCGACGAAGAGCACGTTGCCGAGGTTGACGTACGCGGACGGGGTGGGGTTGGCCAGTACCGCGTCGAACTCGATCGGTTCCCCGCCGGCGACCGCCGTGGCCGGCACGTGGGCGAGTGAGCTGCCGATGGAGTCGACCTTGATCGTCTTGACCTCATCGGCCAGGTTCTCCCCCGATCCCGGCACGGTCAGGCGGGAGTCCAGGGTGATGGAGCGGAAGCCGCCATTGGTCGCTCCGTCGTGCGGCAGGCCCATCGGGGCGCCGATGCGCAGGTCCAGCTTCACGGTCTTGCCGGCCGCGACCGTGATGGCGCCGGTCGCGCCGTCGTAGGTGGCCTCGTAGAGCCCGGCGTGGAAGCCCAGCGGGACGGACTTCCACGCGCCGTCCGCCGGGTCCTTGTAGTCGATCGTGATCGCGTGCGGCGGTGTGCCGGCCTCGGTGGTGGTCTGCAGGAGGAGCGCGAAGGCGGTGTCCTCGGTGCCGGTGTTGGCGAGGGTCTCGGTGAACGCGACCGGCTGCCCGGCGAAGCCGACCGCCGCCGGCGCCTGGACGGTCAGTGTCCCCTTGTGCGTGTCGTGCGGCGCACCCTCGGCGAAGGCCGCCTGCGCCGGCAGCGCGAGCGTGCCGCCGAGCGCGGCGACACCGAGCGCGGCCGCGACGGAGACGGCGTGGCGGGAGCGGGAGCGGCGGATACGGGTGGTGGACATGGTTCCCCCTGGAAGCAACTTTGTTGTGGGCATGACGAACATGGGGTTCGGCTACGCCGGAAGCGGATGAACGATCGAGTGGAAGATCGAGCGGCCGGGGCGGGCCCGTGACCCTGCCGGACCACGGACGCAGAGAGATCGCCCCCGCCTGCGGAAGGTGGCCCCCTTCCGCGCCTCTCACTTGTACAGACGTGCGGCACCCGCCCGGGTTGCAGGCGGGTTCGAAGAATTTTTCCCGGTGGACCCGCCGGCCACCGTCTCGGCCGCCCGGACCTCTCCGCACGGGCTCACCGCCTTGCTGATCCCGACGTCAGGAGCCGAGCGTCCGGACCGGACGTCGCGACGCTGTCGGCTCACTGATCCGCGGTGTTCAGCCGACGGGCCCGATCGTCGCGTGGGGCCCTACCGCCGGTTCGAGCAGCGACAGTGTCCGCTGCTGCGCGTCGAGGCGGACGCGGATGCCGACCGGCATCGGCAGGTTCGGGCCGGCGTGCCCGAACTCGACGTTGCCCAGGACCGGGATGTCCCGGTCGCCGAGGGCGTCGAGGACGATCTCGGGCAGGGTCGGGGACGCGCCGGGCTCGAGTCCGCTGATCTCGCGCGGAACGCCCACGACCATGCCGGAGATCCGGTCGAGGATGCCGCCGTGCCGCAGCACCTGCAGGTAGCTCCACACGTGCGATGCCAGGCCGCCCATCTCCTCCCAGAACAGCACCGCACCGTCGAACCGTTCGAGGGGCAGCGCGAAACGCGTCGCCTGCGCCAGCACGATGCGATTGATCACCCCGCCGATCAGCCGGCCCTCGGCACGGCCAGGACGCCAGCACTCCCACGACGCACTCGCAGGCAGCGCACCGATCGCCTCGGTACCGGTCAGCAGCCTGGAGTACAGCCTCTCGAGTTCCGCCCGGCGCGCCACGGGCGCGCGCTGCCAGTGTCCGCCGAAGCCGGGGACGGCCATGTCGGCGTGGAACCCGACCAGACCGGTGCACGCATAGAGCGCCAGATGCAGCAGCGAGATGTCGCTGTAGCCGAGGATCGGCTTGGGGTCGGCCCTGACCGCCTCGACATCGATCAGGTCGAGGTAGCCGAGCGCCGTCTGACCGCCGTCACTCGCGACGATCGCACGCACCTCAGGATCACGGAGAAGGCCGTTGAACTCCCCGGCGATCTCGGCCGGCGTTGCCGCGCTCCACCAGTGGTGCCGTCCTGCTTGGAGCAGCGGAGCCCGACGCACGCGGAACCCCATCCGCTCGAGCACGACCACCGCCTGCTCGACGTTGGGCTCATGAGCGGCCGGCAGCGGACCGGACAGCGCGGCGATGACAACGAGATCTCCGGGCCTCAGGGCACGCGGTCGAAGCAGTTGCGGCAGTGCGGAACCAGTCATGGCGCCAGTGTCGCCGGTGCCACCGGCAGGGTCACCCGACTTTCGCCGCTCGTCGGCCCCAGAGCCGGGGCAGGGGCCCGCGGCTGTCCGATTGGCCCACGGAACCGGGTGCCCGATTGGATACCCCGCGGGGGCATCGTGCTGGCTAGTGTCGAGGCACGCGCTGCGCCGCCAGGCGCATGCCAAACGGGAGGGAAACAACCATGCGCAAGATCGTCATCGGGCTGGCCGCCACCGGCCTGCTCCTCGCCGGCACCGTCGCCACCGCCGGCACCGCCAACGCCGCGGGGTCTCGCTGCGGTGAGTGGAGCACCAGCGAGCCGCTGCTGAAGGTCGGTGCCACCGGCGATGCCGTACGGGAGCTTCAGTGCGAGCTGAACTACTCGATCAACCCCGACAAGCACGCCAAGATCACCGTCGACGGGGTGTTCGGCCAGGACACCCTCAACTCCGTCTACTTCTTCCAGAAGTGCATGGGATACCTCCAGGTGGACGGCCAGGTCGGCTCGCAGACCTGGGGGGCGCTGGACTGGTGGAGCTCTGTGAACGCCTACCCCAACTGCTGAGGTAGCCGGTAGGGACAGCGTCAGGGGCAGGGCATCCGCTGATGCCCTGCCCCCGACGCCGTTGGGGTCGGTGTCGGCCCTCGACGGGAAGTGAGCCCGCGCGGGCGGCGGCGACGAAGGCCCGCCAGGAGGCGGCGGTGTTCGGTTTCGCAGACCGCTGCACGACGGGCGACGCCAGCGGAAACGGATACCCTCCGGCGAGAACGGGTGGCTGCCGGGAGTGGACGTGAACATCGAGGGGATGCTGGACCGGCTCGGTGCGGTGATCGGGCCGCCGCCTGTGGGCGGGGTGGTCCCGGTCCCGTGGGAGCTGGGGCCCGAGACGCTCGGTTTCCAACTACCTGCGGACTACCGGGCGTTCGCCGACCGGTACGGGATGGTCAGCATCAGCGACGAGCTGCACCTCTACACACCATCGGCAGCGCCCAGTCCCGAGACCGGGCAGCCGCTCGGCTTCGAGGGATTCCTGTACAACGAGATCGCGCTCGCCGTCGCGGGTTCGGGCACCGTGGGTCAGTCCGTTGCGGATCAACCGTTCGGCCGCGAGGCGAGCGAACTGGCCGGCCCAGGCGTGGTGCTCCCGTAGGTGGCCTTCGGCCAGCACCACCTCCCGGGCGCGGCTGCGGCCGACCCGGCTGAGCCGGCTCGCTTCGGTCGCCGGCCGGTCACGCAGCGCGGCCGGGTGGAGCTCGGCCTCCCTCGCCCGGCCTGGTGCTCGTGCGTGGCGGTGCCCGCCGTCCGCTGCCGGACGCGGGTTTGTCCGGCTGCTGGGGAACCCCCGTCCGCGTGGCGCGTGGACCCCCTGGTGTCAGCTGCCCCGTCTCACATGGTTTTGACCGTCCGTCAAGTGATCCTGACTGGTTGCCTGGCGCCCCGCGCTCGGCGCCGCCCAGGCGTCGGGATAATGATCTTGATTGGTCGGTGGTGCTGAGCGAGGGGTGGGCGGGTGCGGATCAACGTTCTGGGGGCGCTACAGGTCGTCCGGGGTGAGGACGGGACGGCCCTCGAGATCGGCGGAGCGCGGCTTCGGCTGCTGCTGCTCCGGCTGACGCTCGATCCAGGGCGCGTGGTCACCCGGGAGCGTCTGGTGGACGACCTCTGGGGGGACGCCCCGCCGGAGGAGCCGGCCGGTGCCCTGCAGTCCCTGGTCTCCCGGCTCCGTCGGGTGTTGGGGACCGATCGGTCCGTGGTCGGCTCGCACCCCGCCGGGTACCTGCTCGACCTGCCCCGGGCGAGCGTGGACGCCTGGGACTTCGAGCAGCGGGTGGCGGCGGGGCGGGCTGCGCTGGCGGCGGGCGGGTTCACCGAGGCGATCGCGCTGTTGGGCGGGGCGCTGGAACTGTGGCGCGGGGCACCGTTCGCGGACGGCGAGGGCGCCGGGTTCACCGCGGCGCCGGCGGCCCGGCTGGCGGAGCTGCGGCTGTCGGCGGTCGAGGACCGGGCCGACGCCCTGCTCGCCCTTGGCGAGGTCGGCACGCTGCCGCGGCTGGTCGCCGAGCTCACCGGGCTCTGCGTCACCCACCCGCTGCGCGAGCGGGCCGCCGTCAGGCTGATGCGCGCGCTCCACGCGGACGGACAGCAGGCCGCGGCGCTGGAGGTGTTCGAACGGACCCGGCGGGCGCTGGCCGAGGAGCTGGGCGCCGACCCGTCCGCCGAACTGCGGGATGCTCACCTGCGGGTACTGTCCGGCGCACAGTCGCCTCCGCCGAGGCCGGCCCCCGTTTCCACCGGGAACCCCGTCGGCCGTGCGGCACTGCCGACCTGGCTCACCGCTCTGATCGGCCGCGACGAGGCACTGACGGCGGTCCGGGAGCGCCTGCGTTGCTCCCGCCTGGTCACCCTGACCGGGCCGGGCGGTGTCGGCAAGACCCGGCTGGCGGTCGCGGCCGTGGCGACCGCGCCGCCCGCGACGGACGTCCGGCTCGCCGAACTCGCGGGTGCCGACGGCCCGGACGCGGTGGCCCGGGTCGTGCTGGCAGCCGTCTGTCGACCGGCGGAGGCCGGGGTGCTGGCGGGCGGCCTGCCCGCCGGCGATCAGTCCGGGGACCCCGTCGAGCGGATCGTCCGGGCCCTGGAGGGGCGTGACGTCCTGCTCGTCCTGGACAACTGCGAGCACCTGATCGAGGATGCGGCCCTGCTGGCGCACCGCCTGCTGGCCGCCGCGCCCCGGCTCAGCGTGCTGGCCACCAGCCGCGAACCGCTCGGTGTCCCAGGCGAGGTGCTCTGGCCGGTGGCGCCGCTCGCCGTACCCGCACCCGGCTCCACCGCACAGGAGGCGCTCGCACACCCGGCCGTCGCCCTCTTCGTCGAGCGGGCCGCCGCGGCCCGTCCCGGATTCGCCCTGGACCACGACACCGTCGAGCCGGTCGTCCGGATCTGCCGGGAGCTGGACGGCCTGCCGCTGGCCCTCGAACTGGCGGCGGCCCGGCTGCGCGCCCTGAACCCCGGTCAGGTCGCGGCGCGGCTGCACGACCGGCTCCGGCTGCTGGACCGGGGCTCCCGCACCGGCCCCGACCGGCACCGCACGCTGCGCGCCGTCGTCGACTGGAGCTGGGAGCTGCTGGACGAGGACGAGCGCGTCCTGCTGCGACGGCTCTCGGTGTTCGCCGGCGGGGCGACGCTCCCCGACGCGCACCTGGTCTGCGCCGGCGACTGGCCGCACGGGCCGGCGCCCGACCCGACGGCCGTCGAGGACCTGCTGTCCTCCCTGGTCGACAAGTCCCTGGTCGACAGATCCCTGGTCGACAGGTCCCTGACCGACATGTCCCTGGTCGCGGCCGTCGACCGGGAGCCGGGGCTGGTGCGGTACCGGCTGCTGGAGACGGTCCGCGCGTACGCCGCAGAACGGCTCGTCGAGGCCGGCGAGGACGGCCCGACCGGCGCCGCCCACCTGCGCCGTTTCGTCGAGCTCGCCGAGAACGCCGAACCCCTGCTCCGGACGGACCGTCAGATCTCCCTGATGGCCCGGCTCGACGCGGAACAGGGCAACCTGGACGCGGCGCTGCGCCGGGCGGTCGCTGTCGGCCCGCCGGAACACGCCCTGCGGCTGACGGCCGCCCGGGCCTGGCCCTGGCTGATGCGCGGTCAGGGCCGTGAGGCCGGTGCGTGGACGTCCGCCGTCTTCGCTGCGCACGGCTTCGGCGCGCCGCCCGGTCTGGAGCAGGCACACGCCCTGTGCGTGATCCTGGCGCAGCTCACCTCCCCGTTCCGGGAGCCCGGCGACACCGTGATCCCGCCGGAGGCGATGGGCGGGGCGTTGGTCGCGGCGCAGCGGGCCGAGCACCCCGTCGCCCTGGCCGCCGCACTGCTGCTCGCCATGGCGGGGCCGCCGGACGCAGTGGGCGCCACGGCGCAGCGGTACGGCGAGCACCCGGACCGGTGGATACGCGCCGCCGCCCATCTGGTGCTGGGCCGGATCGAGTTGGGCGCGGGCCGGATCGGGCGCGCCGAGCACTGTCTGCGGACCGCCGTGGACGGATTCCGTGTCCTGGGCGACCGCTGGGGCCTGGCCCTGGCGCTGGTCACTCTGGCCGCGCTGCTGTCGGTCACCGGCGCGGCCGAGGAGGCGCTCGCGGCGCTGGCGGAGGCCGGTGAACGGGATGCCGAGATGGGGGGTTCCGGCGAGGCGCCGCTGTCGCTGCTGCTGTCGGGCCGGCTGCGGGCGCGCTGCGGCGAACCGGCCGCAGCCCGAGTGGACCTGGAGCGCGCGCTGGCCGCCGCCGAACGTGACCGGGACCGGCATCTGCAGGCCGCCGTCGGCTACGCGCTCGGTGAACTCGCCCGGCGCACCGGCGACTTGGCGACGGCGCTGGACCGCCAGCAGGAGACACTGCGGCGGCTGGAGCGGCTGCCCGCGACCGGCCCCGGTGCCCCGGCGCGGCTGCACCTGCTGGCCCTGCTGCACACCGGCCTGGCCCGGACCGAGCAGCGGCGCGGCGCGCCGGACGCGGCCGACCCGCTGCACCGCCGTGCCCTGGAACTTGCCGCGGACAGCGGCGACCAGCCGGTGCGGGCGGACGTCCTGGAGGGGTACGCCGAGTACTGCCTCGCGCTCGGCCAGGCGGCGCGCGGTGCGGCGGCTCTGGGCGCGGCGTACGGCCTGCGCGGGGCCCATGACGTGGGCGACCCGGAACTGCGGGCCATCCTGGACGGCTGCGCCGAGGCCCTCGGCGAGTCCGGTTTCCGGGCCGCCTGGGAATGCGGCCGGGCGTTGTCGCGACCGGAGTCGCTACTCCTGGAGGCCGGCTGACCGGCTCTCCGGAGCGCGTCCGGCGCGCCACCCTGGGTGGGTGGCGCGACAGGGCGGATGTGCGATCAGCCGCTGAACGGCGGCTGGGTGGGTGCGCAGACCGTGCCGGAGGCGGGGAGGGCGCCGTCGATCAGGTAGCGGGTCTCGTGCCGGGCGGCGCAGTCGCTGGGGTTGGCCAGCACGGTGTGGCCGTAGCCGTCGACGGTCAGCAGCTGCGCGCGGGCGAGCGAGCGGGCCATCGCGTGGGACCCTTCGTACGGCATGGCCGGGTCGCCGGTGTTGGCGACCACCAGGATCGGCCGGGCGGTCGGGTGGTTCCAGGGGCCGTCGTAGCGGTCGCGGTCCCGGGCGGGCCAGTCGGCGCAGCGCTCGTCGGTCCAGGCGAAGTACGGGCCGGCCTCGCCGGAGCGGGCCCGGGCGTACGCGGCCAGGGCCGGGTAGTCGGCCCGGGCGGGCGGGTAGGCACTGTCCGAACAGGCCACCGCGAGCGCCTGGTCCGGCGACCGGTGGAGGACGGGCGGCAGCGGGGTGCCCGGCGGGGCCGGGGCCTCGGTGGCGGCCCACAGCGCCTGGAGGGTTGCGCCGAGCCGGGTCCAGCCCGTGCCGGGCAGGTTCGGGACGGGGTTGGCGGCGTAGAGCGAGAGGATCGTCGCCTCCACGGCCGAGCCGGCGGTGAAGGTCACGCCGCCGACCGCGACCGGCCGGGTGCGCAGCCGCTGGAGCAGCTCGCCGTACCTGGCCCGGGTGGCGGCAGCCGTTCCGGCGGAGAAGGAGCAGGTCCGGGGGCCGGCCTGGCCGCACCGGTCGAGGAAGGCGTCGAGGACGCGGTCGGCGGCCACGTCGCTGCCGTTGCGCAGCAGGGGGCCCGTGGTGGTGGCCTGGTTTCCGTGGCCGGTCGACCAGGCCACCGGGTCCGGGGCGCTGTCGAGGACCATGGCGCGAACCCGGCCGGGGAACAGGTTGGCGTAGGTGGCGCCGAGGTAGCTGCCGTACGAGGTGCCCAGGTAGGTGAGCTGCCGGTCGCCGACCGCCCGGCGGAGCAGGTCCATGTCGCGGGCCACGTTGGCGGTGGAGATGTGCGCCAGCAGGGCGGGGTTGCGGGCCGCGCACTGCCGGGCGAGGCGCTGGTAGGCGTCGGCCCAGGCGTTCTGTTGGTCCGCGCCCTCGGGGTAGCCGGCGGCCGTGCCGGCCAGCAGGGCCTGCTCGTCGGCCGGGTCGTCGAAGCACTGGACGGGTGCGCCGCCGCCGGTGCCGCGCGGGTCGAAGCTGACGATGTCGAAGCGCTTGAGCACCTCCTCGGGGAACTGGCCGAGCATCAGGGGCAGAGCCACGGTGCCGGCCACGGCAGGGCCTCCCGGGTTGTAGAACAGCGAGCCGATCCGATGGGCCGGGTCGCCAGCCGGGTGCCGGATGACGGCGAGGTCGATCCCGGCGCCGCGCGGATCGTGGTGGTCGAGCGGGACGCGGGCGGTCGCGCACTCGAAGCCGTCCGCGCACGTCGCCCAGGCGAGTCGCGGTACCGGGGCGGTGTCCGGCGCGGCCACGGCGGTCCCTGGACACACCGCGGCCAGGAGCGCGGCCGCGGCGGCTCCCGCGCCGAGCCGCCACGAGGCCACCGACCGTCGGACTGCAGCACGGGAAGTCTTGGGCCGGCGTGGGCCTGCCGCGGGGCTGGTGGGAGGGGAGGTGCGAGTCACGTGAGTGCCCTTTCGTCAACGGGCCGGACAGTCGCGCGCTCCTGTGTCGCGGCGTACCGCCCGGCACATCCGACAGTTCCGCACCTCACTGGCAGAGCGCTGGCATCCCGCTGGCAGCGGCTCGGGCACCGTCCGCCAGGGCGGTGGCAGGGCGGGGCAGGGCGGTGGCCACCGCCTACGCCCTGGCAGCCGCGCTGCCCCCACCCGGAGACCCCCGGCCGCCCTGCCTGCCCTCCTCACTCGCGAGGACGACCCTGTGACACGTGCCTGCCTGGTTCTGGCGATCGGCCAACTCGCCTGGGAAGAAGGCAATCCGGCAGCCTCCACCAGTGGCCGGTGGTTCGGCGGCTATTGCCGGCCCAGGGGTGGCTGCCCCTGCCGAGTCGTTGAGCCGCTGGTTTGGCGCAGTCCGAGCCGCACCGCGCGTTCGACCGGTGTGTACGCGCCATCGGTGCGGTCGAGGTCGAGCGGGGCGGCCGAGTACAGCGGAGGCTGAGCGAGGAACCTCGCCTGGGTGCCGCGGTTGGGCTGGGCGGCGTGGATCAGGAACGGGTGGCAGAGGTAGACGTCTCCGGCTCGCCCGGTGGCGAGCGCCGGCGGGCGGTCAGGGGCATCAAGCTTGCCCGCGGTGTCCATGGTCCGGCAGAGCTCCATCCCGTCGATACCGCGTTCGCCCACCGGCTCCAGGAAGGCGGGAACGTCCAGGTGCGAGCCGACCTTGATCCGGGTCGGCCCGTGGTCGGCGTCGACGTCCGAGAACAGGAACAGCATCAGCAACGCCCGCTCACGGGAGCGGAGGTTGAGCCAGTAGCCGGTCTCCCCCTCTGGCGTGTAACTGGCATCCATGTGCCACCCGGTGTCGCCGGGATCGTCAGGGTGCGGAAAGCGAATGGGAAAAGTGCCCAGGCCGATACGCGGCAACCAGCGGCCCGGGCCGACCAGTTGGTCGAACGCACCGTGCAGGCGCTCGGTGGTCGCGGCGCGCTGGAACGGCGCCTGCGCGTATCCCCACAGCCTGACCACCGGTTGGGTCCAGGTGGCGGGATCGTCCGGATCAAGACCGGTCTCGCGCCACAGGAACGCCCGGCACTCATCGGCCAGCGACCGGGAGAATGCCTCTTCGAGGTGGATGAAGCCATCGGAAACGAATCGGTCGATCTGATCCGACGTCAGAACATCTCGCATGCTGCTACTTTCCATCGCAGTCGGTGGACGGCTAGTGGGTTTCCGGTGCCGCGCAGACCGGCGCTTCATGGCACCGCCGACCCGTTCGGCCACGTCCGGGAGCCGGCCGGGTGTCCGGCCGGTCGCCGCTTGTTCCGGTCAGGATGTCGGTGCCCGGCCGACGTGCCGGTCGGCGAGGTCGACGCCCGGGGCGCGGCCGTGCTCGTCCTCGGGGTCACGGTCGACCAGGCCCGCGTAGTGCTCGAGCGCGAATCGGACGATGGCATGGCTGCCGGGGATGCCCTGCGGCCCGGCGTTGGAGGCGGACACGACGGCGAAGTCGCGTTCCGGCGCCAGGAGCAGTTCGACGAACTGACCGAAGGCCGAGCCGCCTTGCCAGACGGTGCGTACCTGATCGATATCGCGCAGGACCCAGCAGGTCCCGATCGCGTCGGCGAGTGCGCTGGAGCGCACGGTGCCGGGTGGTTCCCTCATCTGCCGCAGCGAGTCGGCGGGGAGCAGGTGTTCGCCACGCTGCGTCCGACCGTCGCCGAGATGGAACCGTGCCCAGCGCAACAGGTCGGCAGGCGAGGAGGACAGGCCCCCTCCGGGGCTGTTCGCGCGGGTTCCGTTCCGGCGTCGCGAGACCGCCGACTTTCTTTCTGCGTCTGTTGTGTGTCCGGCGGCGAAGCGCCACCTCGGCACGTCGCCGGATGCGAAGAGGGAGTCTTCGAGTCCTAGGGGGTCGAGGACGAACTCGGCGATGGCTTGCTCGTAGGGCATCCCGCTGACCTTCTCGATCACCCGTCCGAGCAGGTTGTAGCCGGCCTGACTGCAGGAGGCCCGCTCCTCGGGTGCTGCCAGGAGCGGCAGGTCTATCCGCCGGGCCACCTCGGCGGCCAGGGCGTCGTCGCCCTCCGCGGTGTCGAGGACCGGGCCGCGGTCCGGTCCGGCCGTGTGGTTGAGCAGGTCCGACACGGTCGTCTGCACGGCGGCCTGCTCGTCGGCGAGCCGCAGCTGCGGCACGTAGCGGCGCACCGGCGAGCCGAGGTCGACCAGCCCGTCCTCGACCAGCCACATCAGGGCGGTCGCGGTGAACGTCTTCGTCACGGACCCCAGGGCGAACACGGTGTCCCGGGTGACCGGCAGGGGGTCGTCGACACTCGTCACACCGTGGCAGGCGAAGGTCTCCTGGCCGTTCGCCCACACCGCCACGGCGACACCGGGGATCCCGGACCCGGTCGCGGTGGCCTCGACGAAACCGGCCAACGCACTGTCGGGCGGCGCCAGGCCGGCATCGCCCCCTGTCGTGCCAGTGTCGTTCACGGTCATCTCTTCCTCCTCGGGTGGCTGGTCCAACCGGGCCTGCGCCTCGGACACACCGGGGCGGCGCAGGTCGTAGCACCAACGCTAGGAGGGGTGACGGTGAGTCGACCCGACCCTTCGAGGAGCGCTTTGGTCGGGTCGAAGGGGCCGGGAGGGGTATAGGTCAGGCCGGGCGGTTCACGGCGGCGAGCCGCTGCCGCGAAGCCTCGTACAGCACGGCGGTCGCGGCGTTCGCCGCGTTCAGAGAGCTCGCCGAGCCGCTCATCGGAATGCTGACCGTGTGGTCGCACAACTCCCGCCAAGCGCTGCTCAGCCCTGACGTCTCGTTGCCGATCAGCAGCAGCACCGGCTGGGTGAAGTCGAAGTCGAAGACGTCGCAGTCACCCTTCTCGTCGGTGCCGACCAGGGCGATCGGCTGCCCCTCGGCCCGCTGCTCGCCGACCCAGGCCATCACGTCGTCGGGCGACGGCACGCGCACGGCGGGCAGTGCGAACAGGGATCCCGTACTGGCCCGAACCGCCCTGGGGTCGTATACGTCTGCGGCATGGCCCGAGACGATGAGCCCGTGCGCACCGAAGGCGTCCGCGGACCGGATGATGCTGCCGATGTTGCCGGGGCTGGTCGGCCGGTCGAACAGGACACCCAGGAAGCTGTTCCCGGCCCGTCGCAGCCGACTCAGATCGTCGGCCGGCATCTCCACCACGGCGACCACTTCCGGCGCGCTCTCGTTCTTCTCCCCCAGATCCGCCAGCATCTCGGGTGCCATGGCGATCTGTTCGGCGTCGAGCGTCCGCAGCAGTTCCTGCGCCCATCGGGACAGCTTCCGCTTGCAGTCGAAGATCAACGCCCGGACGGGCCAGCCGTACTGGACCGCCAAGGAGATCGGACGTACGCCCTGGACCAGGAACTCTCCCGCCCGCGTCCGCTTGTTGCGGTTGCCGAGCAGTGATTCCCACTGCTGGAAGCGCGCGTTGCGCGACATGATCCGCTGAATCGCCGGCACCTGACCCCCCAAGTCGACCGCCATCTGCAGTGCGCTCCACCCCGACGGAGTCCGCACCAGCACCTCTCGACACACTACACCCCGCAAGATCATGACCGGCCCGTGGCGGCGAGTGCGCAGAAGCGGTGCTGACGGCAACTCAGACCCTGAACTCGCGTGCGTCGCCCGTCGATGCCGACCGCTGCGGGCGAAGTCGCCGACATGCTGCGGCCACGGGAGAGGAGCACGACAGTGCGTGGCTGTTGCCGTTTCGACCCTGAGAGGTGGCGGCCGAGCGGAGGTCTCGGACGGGTGGCTGCGACGGCTGCCGAGCACGAGCGCAGGGCCTCTTGGTACTCCCAGTGGTGTCGAAGCCGACGAGCGCTCCAGGAGGCGCTGTTGTCCCATCGGTATGCCGCCGGGGGAGGTCCGGATGAATCTGAACCGTTCAGTTCAATTGATCAACCAGACGGTTCAGTCTTGACTCTGAACTGGATCGTGTAGTTCAGTTGAGGCATGACGACGACTCAGCTCGCCGCGGCCCAGGCCGCCCCCGTCCGTTCGACCGCCCCCGTCCGTTCGACCACCACCGTCATCGATCCCGTGCACACCTTCGAGGGCGCCGGTTTCCCCGTCCGCCGCCCGTTCCCGGTGGCCGAGCTCCCGATGCTCGACCCGTTCCTGATGGTCGACCAGACCGGTCCGCTGCTGCTGGCCCCCGGCGAGGCCAAGGGCGCCCCCGCCCACCCGCACCGCGGGTTCGAGGCGGTCTCCTACCTCATCGAGGGCTCGATGGACTGGGCCGACTCGACCGGCCGGCGCGGCACCAGCGTCGCCGGCGAGGTCGAGTGGCTCACCGCCGGTGCCGGCATCGTCCACTCCAACGAGCCGACCGCCGAACTGCTCGCCCACGGCGGCCGCCAGCACATGCTCCAGATCTGGGTGAACCTGCCCGCCCGGCTGAAGGACCTCCCGGCCCGCAGCCAGAACCAGGGGCCCGACACCATCCCGGTGGTGCACACCGAGGACGGCAGCCGGGTCAAGGTGATCGCGGGCCGCAGCCACGGCGTGGCCGGACCCTTCGAGACGCACCTGCCGGTCCTGCTCGCGCACGCCGTGCTGGCCGCCGGCGGGCGGGCCGAATTCACCGTGCCGGTCGGCCACAACGCCGCCGTCTACGTGCTCTCCGGCGCCGTCGAACTGCCCGACGCGCCGCTGGCGGACGGCCAACTCGCCGTACTGGCGCACGACGGCGAGCGGATCGCCGTCGCCGCGCCGGACGGCCCGGCCGAGGTACTGGTCCTGGCCGGCGAGCCGATCGGCGAGCCGGTGGCCCGCGGCGGCCCGTTCGTGATGAACACCGCGGCCGAGCTCCGGCAGGCCCAACTCGACTTCTCGAACGGAAAGTTCGGGAGGATCCCGGCGTGAGTCCGGGAGTGCTGGACACGGCGGCAGGGGCGGGCACGCGCTCGGCGCAGCCGCCGACGGGCAGCGCCGGCCGGGGCGTACAGGGGTCGCTCCGGACCGGCTTGCTGCTCGCGGCGGTCGCCGCCCCAGGAGCGGCCGGACTCTCCAGTCCGAGCCTCGTCCTGCCCGCCATCGCGCGGGAGCTGCACACCAGCCCCGACTCCGCCGCCTGGCTGATGAGCGGCTACGGGCTCGGCATGATGCTCGGCACCCCGCTGCTCACCGGCACTGCCGGGCGGCGCGGCCCCCGGGCGCTGCTGCTCGCCTCCGCGGGGGCGCTGCTGCTCGGCGTGCTGGTCACGCTCGCCGCCGGGGCGGCCCTCGGCCCGCTGGTCGCCGGGCGCGCTCTGCTGGCGGTCGGCGCCGCCGGATTCAACGTGGCCGCCTTCCAGCTGGCCGCGCGCCAACCGGACGGACGAGCCTCCGGGGTCGTCGCGATCGGCAGCGCGGCGGGCGGCACTGCCGGGCTGTTCATCGGCGCGGCGGTGGCGGCCGGGCTGGGCTGGCGGGCCTGCCTGGTGCTGCCGGTGCTGACCTTCGCGGTGCTGCCGGCCGCACTGCGCGGGTGCGCCGGACCGGAGGCGGCGCCGGGCACGGGTGCGGAGGCGGAGGCGGCCCGGGGCGCGCGTGTGGGTGTGGGTGTGGAGCCGGCGCGGGGCGCGGGCGCGGGTGCGGCGTGCCGCTCGTTCCTCGGCCTGGACGCCCTGGCGGTGCCGCGCTTCCGGGCCGTCGCGGCGGTGATGCTGGTCCTGACGACCGTCAACTTCGGCCTGGTGTACGGCGCGCCCCGGCGGGCCGCCGCGCTGACCGGCTGGAGCGCGGTCCAGACCGGCGCCGTCGGCTCGCTCGCCACCCTGACCGGCGCGCTGCTCTCCTGGTCGCTGGTGCGCGCCGCGCCCCGGCTGGGCCTGCGGCGGACCACCGGCCTGCTGCTCGGCGTCTCGTTCGCCGCACTCGCGCTCGCCGCGTTCGGCCCCTGGGCGCCGCTGGTGCTGCTGGGCGCCGGGGCCAGCGCCTCCGTCACCGCGGGCGGCCAGGGCGTCCTGACCGGCGCCGCCGCCGAGGCCGTGGCGCCGCAGCGGCGGTCGGAGGCGATCGGGCTGTTCAACCTGGTGTTCCTGCTCGGGGCGGCGCTCGGCCCGCAGCTGGCGGTGTTCGGCGAGCGGATCGCCGGGCTGGGCCCGTACGTCGCCTCGCTGGTGCACTGACCGGACGCGCCGCCGGGCCGGGCGCCAGGAGTACCGACCGAACCGTTCAGTTTCCTATGCTGGTCCGTACCGTCTCCCCCCGAGCACCCCGAGGAGAACCCCGATGGCCGCCGACAGCCCCCAGCCGACCGACGAGTTCGGCATCCCGATCATCCCGAGCCCGGTCGACGCCGCCCAGCGGCGCCGGCAGGCGATCATCGACGCGGCCCTGGCCGAGTTCCTGAAGGAGGGCTACTCCGCCGCCTCGATGGACGCCATCACCGCGCGCTCCGGTGTCTCCAAGGCGACCATCTACAAGCACTTCGGGAACAAGGAACGGCTCTTCCTCGCGGTGATCGGCGGCATACTGCCCACCACCTACGAGGACCTCAAGCCGTGGAACTCCACCATCGCCGAGGCCGACGACCTGCGCTCCGCACTGATCACGCTCACCCTCGACTGGACCCGCATCCTGCTGCGCCCCGACATCATGTCGCTGCGCCGCCTGGTGATCGGCGAGATCGACCGCTTCCCGCAGCTGGGCCAGCTCTGGTACCGGGTCAGCTACGACATGAACAACGGCCCGCTGATCGAGGCCTTCGCCGAACTGGACCGCCGCGGCGTGCTCGCCGTGGAGGACCCGGCGCTGGCCGTGCAGCAGCTGGTCGCCTGCACGGTGGGCGTGCCGCAGCTGGTGCGGACGTTCAGCCCGGAGGCCGAACTGGACGAGGCCGAGATGCACCGGATGATCAGCTCCGGGGTCGACTTGTTCCTGGCACGGTACGCGCGGGAGCAGTGACCACGGCGACGGCGGGCCCGGCGGCCGGGGCCGCCGTCACGGTCGGAGCAGCGGACGTCGGCGCCGCGGCCGGAGCGGCGTCCGGCCGGCGACGGCGCCGCCGCAGCCCGGCCACCAGCAGCAGCACCGCCGTCCACGCGCCGGTGCAGAGCACCTGGCTGCGGCTGCCCGGGTCCACCAGCATGAACACCAGCACCCCGGCCATCGCCGCCAGCGCCAGGTAGCCCAGGTACGGGAAGCCCCGCATCGGGGCCGCCTGCTGCGGCCCGCGCTGCTGCTCCGGCCCGTGCTCCTGCTGCGGCCCGTCCGTGCGCTGCGGCCGGCCGTGCAGCCGCAGGTGGGAGGCGGCGATCAGGATCCAGACCACCAGGATCGCCGTCCCGATCGAGTTCAGCAGGAACGGGAAGACGGTCCGCGGCCACAGCAGGCTGAGCACCACCGACGCGAAGCCGAACGCGGCCGAGGCGAGCACGGCGCGGCCGGTGCCGGTCGGGGCAGCCGAGGTGCCGGCCGCGTCGGCCGAGCCGTCGCCGCCGCGGTCGGCCGACCGGCCGCGGCGGGTCAGCAGACGTGGGGCGTCGCCGCGGGTGGCGAGGGCGTGCAGCATCCGCGAGGAGCCGTAGATGTTGGCGTTCATCGCTGACAGCAGGGCCACCAGCACGACGGCGTTCATCAGCTGCGCCGCGCCCGGCACCCCGATCCGGCCGATCGCCGCCGCGTACGGGCCGCCGGCGACCGCCGGGTCGTCCCACGGCACCACGGCGACGATCACCGCCATCGAGCCGATGTAGAACAGCGCCACCCGCCACAGCACCGTGCGCACCGCCCGGCGCACCGCGGCCACCGGGTCCTCGCACTCGGCGGCGGCGATGGTCACCGTCTCCAGCCCGCCGTACGCGAACACCGCCGCGATGGTGCCCACCGCGACCCCGTGCCAGCCGTGCGGCAGCAGGCCGCCGTGCGCGGTCAGGTTCTCCGCGGCCGGCGTCCGGCCGGTGAGCACGGCGGCGGCGCCGAGCAGGATGAACGCGCAGATCGAGGCCGCCTTCACCCCGGCGAACCAGAACTCCAGCTCGCCGAAGTGCCGCACACCCGCCAGATTCGTCCCGGTGAACAGCGCCATGAACGCCGCCACCCACACCCAGGCCGGCACCTGCGGCAGCCATCCCGCCACGATCCGGGACGCCCCGATCGCCTCCGCGGCCACGCTCACCACCAGCAGCGCCCAGTACATCCAGCCGGCCAGCAGCCCGGCCCACGGCCCCCAGGCGCGGGTGGCGTGCGCGGCGAACGACCCGGAGCCGGGGCGGGCGGCGGACATCTCGCCGAGCATCCGCATGACCAGCACCGTGAGCACCCCGGCCACCACGTACGACACCACGATCCCGGGCCCCGCCGCTGCGATCCCGACGCCGGAGCCGACGAACAGCCCGGCTCCGATCGCACCACCCAGCGCGATCATGGCAATGTGGCGCTGTCTCAGCCCACGACTGACCGACCGGTCCTCGGACATCACGTCTCCCCCCGTTGTGATCCAACCGGGGGAGATCCTGGCCCCGACCGCCCGTCGTGATCAAGTCCTCCGGCCGGTCCGACCGAGGCGTGGACACCCGTCGACCGGAGTGCGGGACGGCCGTCGGCCCGGCCCCGGGGTGAAATTCCCCAGCCTGCCGGTGCCTCGCCACGCGCCGGCGAAGGCCGGCTGACCACCGCGGCCGATCAGCGGCCCGTCACCGCACGTGTGAGGGGCCGGATCGCTCATCCGAAGCTCGTGCCCCGGGACCAGACGTGCTGGACCGTTCGATAGTCGATCACGGCTATGTCCTCCTGTTGGAGAACATCACGGGCTTGCTGCGAAGTCAGGAACTCGTAGTCCGTCCGACGCACGGGCCAGCCACCGTCGACGGCCTGCGACTCCTCGTCGCCCAGACTGGGATGCACCGCCCACTCATTGAGTCCAGCCGGCAGGTCGCGCAGCATTCGAACGAATCCGGCCGTCTTTCCTTCGATGCTCAGGGAGAAGCTGTCCAGGAAGTCGTTGTCGGTGACCGGAAGCCCGCGTTCGCGCATCGTCCGGCGCCCTGGTTCGAGCCAGACCCGGACCGCGAGGCCGTACTCCGCGGCCAGCACGACGGTCAGGTCGAGGATGTCGTCGCGGCCGCCATCGGCCAGGCAATGGAAGTCCAGGTGGGTCGGTGTGAGCCCGGCGTCGGCGACGGCGTTGATCTGGGCGCGGAACTCGAGTTCGATCTCATCGAGCCGCGCCTGGCCGAGCAAGGCCGCCCGTCCGGCGGGCGACGGCGAGAACAGCTCGCCTGCGTGGTCCAGCAGTGAGGGGACTCGTTCCTTGGCGGTCAGCGGCCCCCACGGGAAGCCGGGCATCTCGCACACCAGGGTGAGGTGGATTCCGAACGGGATCCGAGGGCGTCGGCTGAGCATCTCCATGGCCTGCGGCGCCGCGGGACACGGGACCATCAGGCTGCACGAACTCGCGATGCCCTCTTCGATCGACCCGATCACCGCCGCGTTGATCGCCGGATACATCCCGAAGTCATCGCAGTTGACGATCAACAGCCGCGCACCAGGTGGGTACCCCAGTAACTGACTCGACTGCTCCGCAGGCGCGACGGCCGCGGGATTGGTGGTTTCATCCATGTCCGCAGTCTGAGACCCAGCCGGAAGTCACGCACCGGAATATGCCTGCCCCGAGGCGACACCACCGTCAACTCTCGTGAACATCCACGAGCTTGCCGATCACCAACTGACGAGCGAGCCGTCCTTCACCGACGCCGCCGGCACCGCCGCCCGGGCGGCGGTGCCAGGCTCCTACTCGGCCCAGTTCAGCGAACTGCGGAGGCGCGTTCTCTCGATGCCGCGTCAGGCGGCTGCCTCAGCTGACTCCGGTGACGAAGTGCGGCGCCCGCGCGAAGAGTGCCAGGTGCGCCAGGTGCGCCAGAGAAACACCGGCCAGGCAATTGCTGCCGCCAGACCGCCAACGGCAAAGGCCGTCACCAGCAGGTAGGAAGAACCGCCCCCCGTTGAAAAGACTCCGCCAGGGGCACCGGAGTCCAGTGCTGCGGCCGTCCCGCCGATCCGCATGGAATCCGGTCCGTCGTAAAGGAGGACGTCCGTGCGCGTGGAAGCGCCGTCCGCCGCCTTCCAGCCGCCGTAGAAGTCGCAGGACCCGTGGCTGCAGGACTCCCGGACGGCAGTGAACGTCCCGACGACTCCGCTGCCGCTCTGCGCCTTCCAGGCCGGTACGAGATCAGGCGCGGCCTTGGCAATGCCGACGAAGGCTATGAAGGGCAAGCCGATCCAGAGGAATATCGACATGCGCCAGTGACGCTTTGCGGGGGAATCGCTCATGATCGTGGAGCCTACGATGGGGGCCGGTCTTCGTAAAACCCTTTCAGTCGCGTAACTCCCGCAACTCCCCCCCAAAAAAGGCATATTTCGCCCTTCGTATTCATGGCGATGAGGCCGGCCTCACTCGGGTATCTCGCCCTGAATACCGTCCCGCAACGACGGTGTGGACTTCACATCTCCTCGGCAACGGCTGGAGCAGCATGACGGCGAGCCGACCCGGCCCCGGGTGCCCGGGACCGGCGGCGTCGTGACCCGGGTGAACGGGCGCGGCAGGCGTGCCGCGCTACCTACGGGAGGCGCGAACCGCGCCGATGACGATCGCGATCGGGAAGGACACCAGGAAGAGCGTCACCGCAGGCCAGAGCGGATCGCCGTTGACGACTGCGTTCATGAGCGTGCGGACACCGGCACTGATGGCATGCATGCGCGTATCGTAGCGCCACCGCCGCCCCGGCCCTGGCGGAGCGCCAGGGCCGGGGCGGCGGTGTGAGCCGGTGCCCGCCGTGGTGACGAAGGGGCCGTCCGGGGCGGCCCGTTGCAGGGGCAGGATGGTCTTGCCAGCCGTGATGCGTCCGTCGCGGACCATGGCGAGGGCGCCGGCGAAGGGAAGTTCGAGGACCTCGATGTCCTTGCCGTCCTCCTCGAGGCCGCCGCCGTTTCCGGTGCGGTGGGCCGGGGTGTAGGGGCGGCGTAGAAGTGCAGCCGCTCGGTGACCGAGCCGGGGCCGCGCCGCGGCGGCCCGCACCACACCGAGGGCCTCGATCCGGTGCAGCTCCAGGTACAGGGTCGCGTGCTCAGTCCCGATTGCCGAGGACAACGCTGTCGGCGACCTTCCGTGGGGTCGGTTGGTGGGCCTGGTGGAGTTGCCCGGGAGCGACTGGTCGGGCCGGCGTGCTATTTTTTGTGAGCAGTCGTTCAACTACGGAGGTTTCGGTGGGCCGCAGACAGCTCTGGGATCAGGCGGAGGTACTGGCCTCCGCCATGCGACTGTTCCGCCACCGGGGTTACCTCGGCGCCTCGCTGCGGGACATCGAGGAGGCGACCGGGCTGCACCCGGGCAGCCTGTACCGGGTCTTCGAAAGCAAGGACGGCCTGTTCCGCGCTGCCCTGGACGCCTACAACGACCAGGTGGTGCAGGGCCGGGTCCGGGTCCACCTCCTGGAACCGACTGACCCCGTGGCGGGCATCCGGTCGTTCTTCACCTCGGCGTTCGAGACCGGCCTCGATCCCGATCCGGGCTGTCTGCTCACCAACACCGCCGTGGAGTCCTTCACCGTTCCGCAGGCCACCGCCGGAGTGCGCCGAGGGCTGGACGTGATCGAGTCCGGCTTCGCCGACGCGCTGACGCGGGCCCGCGCCCTGGGCCTGCTGTCGGCGGATCTGGACGTCGAGGTGTCGGCAGCCCGGCTGCTGGCGCTCTATCAGGGGCTCCTGGTGCTGGTCAGAGCCGGCACGCCCCACACGAAACTGCACACCATCACCGATGGCGCGATCGCGTCGATCGGCCCCATGAAAGAGGGACAGCGATGAGTGACTCACAGCAGCTCTGGACGAACTATGCCGCGTGCTGGTCGGCCGACCCCGGCGAGCGGCTCGCCGCCCTTCGCACGGTCGCGGTCGAAGACGTCGCCTACCGGGACCCGGGCACGGAGGTCAGCGGGCTGACCGAGCTGGCCGCCTACATGACCGGATTCGCAGGAGCCTTCCCCGGGCACCGGTTCCGCATAGACGAGGTCCTCGACCACCATGACCGCTCGCTCGCGCGGTGGACCCAGCTCGGCGAGCAGGACGAACCCGCCATGGCGGGCGTGAGCACCGCGCTCCACCGCGACGGCCGACTCGCCGACATCACCGGGTTCTTCCTCCCCGCGTGAGCGGATCTCGCAGCCTCGCCGAGTACGTCGCCGATCAACTGGCGCCGCTCGGCGAGGTCACCATCCAGCGCTACTTCGGTGGCTGGGCACTGCGCCGCCACGGCAGGCAGTTCGCGATGGTGATGGACACCCTCTACCTCCGCGTCGACAGCGCGGCCCGCTCGTCCCATGCGAATTCCGGATCCAAGCCGTTCACCTACCACGCCGCAGGCCGCGAGGTGGTGGTGCACTCCTACTACAGCGTCCCGGTGGAGGCGATGGACGATCAGGCTGAGCTGTGCTCCCTGGCCCGCACGGCACTCCGCTGATCAGCCGATCCGTTGCTGTAACCCGCCTGGGATGTCTCAGGGAACGGCCCGTTTTGCGTGGGCGGCGGCCCCGATCCCGTTCCGCAACTTCGTCGCCCAGGCCCGCCTGCGGGTCAGCCGCGAGGAGATGTTCCAGGCACCCGCCGGTAGACCGGACGGCACGCTCGACGGGACGCCGCTGACTCGCGAACAGGTCATCCGGACACTGGTCGAGCGCTCCTTCGACTCCTTCTCGGCGCAGGACCTCCCGGCCATGGGCGAGGCCTGGGAACGCCACGTCGCCGGTGATGCGGGCCTTCGAACCGGCCCGCTTCACCGGCGACGTGGTTCCTGCTCGCTCCGACCTCGGCGCTTGGCCGACCGGTAGGGATGGTCGGGCCGGGCGGGGCCGGCTCAGGTGTCGGTGTGCTGGGGCAGCAGCAGCTCGGCCAGCGTCCCGCCGCGGGGGGCCGGGGAGAGCTGGGCGGTGCCGCCGTGGAGTTCGGCCACCCAGCGGACGATGGCGAGGCCGGTGCCGGTGCCGGTGCTCGCGGGTCCGGTGACGCGGCGTTCGAAGACCCGGGCGCGGTCTTCGGCGGGGATGCCGGGGCCGTGGTCCCGGACGGTGATGCGTCCCGGGGTGACGCTCACGTCGACCGGGGTGCCGCCGCCGTGGCGCAGGGCGTTCTCGACGAGGTTGCGGACGGCCTGGGCGAGCAGTTCGGGGTCGCCGTTGACGATGGCGGCCTCGGTGGTGAGCGTGACGCCGGTGTGGTCGGGGAGTTCCTCGACGGTCTGTTCGACGAGCTGGTCGAGCCGTAGCGGGGTCAGCTCGATTTCCTGGGTGCCGGCTTCGACGCGGGCGCGGGCCAGCAGGCCGGTGACCAGGCGGCCCAGGCGGTCGACCAGTCGGACGGCCTCGTCCAGGGCTGCGGGTGCCCGGGTCGGCGTGGTGCTGCCGCCTTCGACCACCAGCCGCAGGGTGGCCAGCGGGGTGCGCAGTTCGTGTGCCGCCTCGGCGAGGAACTGTTCCTGCTGTTCGAGCCCCTGCAGGGCGGGTCGCATGGCCCGCCCGGACAGGAGGTGGCCGACCGCGGCGGCGGCCAGCACCAGGGCCGCGCAGCCCGCGGCCAGCCAGTGCAGCAGTCGGGTGTGGGCGGCCAGGCTCCGGGCGGGGTCGGCGCCGACCAGGACGGCGGCGCCGATCCTGTCGTTGTCCCAGACAGGGGCCGCGGCCCACTGGTATTCCCGGCCGTCGACGTCGGCGCTGACCAGGACGGTCTCCTGGTCGTGCTGGACCTGCTGCCAGATCTCGTCCAGCGCCGCCTGGCCGGGAAGGGCGGTGGGGGAGTCGCGGGCGTAGCGGATCTGCGGCCGGGCGTGTTCGGGTGCCTGGAGGACGCCGAGCATCTCGGCGCTGCGGGCCAGGTCGTCCTCCGACAGCGCGTCGAGGTGCAGGACGCCGCCGTCGTAGTACGTCGTGCGGGCGAGCCCGTCCGCCCGGTGGCTGACGCCGTTGTCGAGTTCGTCCGTCCGGGACCGGCCGTCGGTGCGCACCGCGATGACGGCGAGCACCAGAAGGCAGGCGGCGGTGGTCGCGGCGAACAGCAGGGTCATCGCCCAGCGGGCGCGGTGCAGGCGTGCGACGGCGGGAGTGCGCGTTGTCACAGGCCCGGGGCCTGGTCGTCGATGCGGTAGCCGACACCGCGCACCGTCCGGATGAGTTCGGGCGGGCCCAGTTTGCGGCGCAGTTGGCCTATGAGGACGTCGACGACGTTGGAGAGCGGTTCGGCCTGCTCGTCCCAGCAGCGTTCGATGAGGTCGGTGCGGGTGACCACGTCGCCGGCCCGCAGCATCAGGACCTCCAGGACGGAGAACTCCTTCGCGGTGAGGGTGAGGAGCACGCCCGCTCGCCGTACCCGGCGGCGCGGCAGGTCGAGTTCCAGGTCGCCGACCCGCAGCTCGGGCAGCCGTGCGGGCTGGCCGCGACGGCACAGGGTCCGCACCCGGGCGCTGAGTTCGGCGAAGGCGAAGGGTTTGACGAGGTAGTCGTCGGCGCCGTGCTCGAAGCCGGCCACGCGGTCGGTGACCGCGTCCAGGGCTGTGAGCAGGAGGACCGGCAGGGTGGAGCCCCGCCAGCGCTGGGCGGCGAGGAGGGTGAGCGCGTCGCCGTCGGGCAGGATGCGGTCGGCGATGAGGCAGTCGTAGGTGTTGACCGCGAGCTTGAAGTCGGCGTCGGCGAGATCGCCGGCGAAGTCGACGGCGAAGCCGGCTTCGCGCAGGCCTCTGATGATCACGGGGCCGAGTTCGGGGTCGTCCTCCAGGACAAGTACACGCATGACGGGCGAGCCTACTGGGCCGAAAAGGGTACGAACGCCGCTGTAGCGGTGCTTGGCCGTTATCCGGTCGGTGTCCGAAGGCCCGGTGCCGTCACGCCGCGGCCGGATGGACTTCCGCGTGCGGGGCGGTGTGTCTGTGCCGTCGGAGGGCCGGGGAATCTGGTTCTGGGGGCTGCCCGGGCTTCCTCATGTTGGCCTCATGGGCCGGCTGACAGTGTGCGGGCATGGCAAAGATTCGTACTCGTGTAATCGGCATCACCGCCGCAGGCCTGGCCGCTTCGGTCGTCGCGGTCTTCTGTGTCCAGTCCGCTCAGGGATCCGACGCCCTGGCGGGAGCACCCCGCGCCGAGGTGCGTGTCGACCAGGTCGGCTACACGCCCGGTGAGACCAAGCACGCCTACCTCATGTCCTCCCACCCCGCGTCGACGGCGTCCTTCCGGGTACGTGACGCGGCCGGGAAGGAGGTGCTGAGCGGCAGGGTCGGAGGCTATACCGGGCGGTGGAACGACGCCTACCGCAACGTTCACACCCTGGACCTGTCCGGCCTGACCGAGCCCGGCGACTACCGGGTGGAGGTGTTCGGGAACATCAACGCGGTCTCCCCGCAGTTCC
Source organism: Kitasatospora sp. NPDC034023 (assembly GCF_055575795.1). Lineage (NCBI taxonomy): Bacteria > Bacillati > Actinomycetota > Actinomycetes > Kitasatosporales > Streptomycetaceae > Kitasatospora > Kitasatospora sp. NPDC034023. Next base: position 1,878 of record NZ_JBVIRY010000034.1, on the reverse strand, counting down.
ACATCGCACCCGCCGGTGAACTGTTCGGCAAGCTCATCCAGGACAACGTCGGCTTCTTCCAGGCCCAGCGCGACGGAGCCGACGTCGTGCCCACCAAGCTGCGGCGCCAGCCCTCCCACCTCACGGACCGCCAGGCCACCGTGTACGACACCCCCGCCTACGACGGGGACGAGAAGGTCCTGACCGCGCCCCTCAAGCCGGTCGGCGGCCCGGTCGACGTCTCCGGCGGCTGGAACGACGCCGGTGACTTCCTCAAGTTCACGCACACCGCGTCCTACTCCACCGCCGGTCTCCTGCTCGCGCAGCGGACCACGCCCGTCGGCGGCAAGGAACTGGCCGCCGAGGCCCGCCACGGGCTCGACTGGCTCGACAAGATGTGGGACGACAAGTCCCGCACCCTCTACGCCCAGGTCGGCCTGGGCAAGGGCGACACGGACGACGGCTCCGGCAAGATCCGCTCCGACCACGACGACTGGCGCCTGCCCGAGGCCGACGACGCTCTGCAGGTCAAGCCCGGCGACCCGAACTACCTGATCAAGCACCGCCCGGTCTTCCGCGCGGCGCCCCCCGGCAAGCCCATCAGCCCCAACCTCGCCGGGCGCGTGGCCGCGACCTTCGCCCTGGCCGCACAGCTGGACGCCGCCGACAACCCCGCCCGGGCACACGAGGAGCTGGAGAAGGCCGCGCACGTCTACGCACTCGCGGACACCACTCCCGGCGACAAGCTCGTCACCGCCTTCCCGCACAGCTTCTACCCCGAGGCGTCCTGGCAGGACGACATGGAATTCGGCGCCACCGAGATGGCCCTCGCCGCGCAGGCCCTCGACGACAGCCGGGCGGCCGGCTGGACCAAGCAGGCCGGCCACTGGGCCAAGCAGTACCTCGCCTCCGACACCCTCGGCACCCTCGGACTCGGCGACGTCAGCGCACTCGCGCACGCCGACCTCGCCAAGCTCCTCGACTCCGGCGCCCAGAGCACCGAGGCCACCCGCGGCGACCTCGTCGCCGACCTCAAGCGCCAGCTCGACGACGGCAGCTCCCGCGCCGCCAAGGACCCCTTCCGGGCCGGCGCCGTCTACACCGACTTCGACTCCGTACCCCACACCTTCGGCCTGGCCGCCACGGCCCAGCTGTACCAGCGCGTGACCGGCGACTCCCACTACGAGGCGTTCGCCACCCAGCAGCGCAACTGGACACTGGGCGCCAACGCCTGGGGTTCCTCCTTCGTCATCGGAGCCGGCAGCACCTTCCCGCACTGCCCCGAACACCAGCCCGCCAACCTCGCCGGTGACCTGAACGGCGAAGGCGACATCCTCCGGGGCGGCGTCGTCAACGGCCCCAACGCGGCAGACAAGCTCAAGGACCTCAACTCCTTCCCCGGCATGCGCAAGTGCCCGACCAACGACGGCAACCCCTTCGCCGCGTTCGACGGCCACGGCAGCGGCTTCATGGACCACGTGGGCGCCTGGCAGACCGTCGAATCCGCAGACGACTTCACCGCCACCGCCCTGCTCTCCTTCACCCTCTCCGCCGCACCCCAGAGCCCAGAGACCAGCCGCAGCTGACACCAAGCAACAAGCAGCACGCCGCCGCGCCACCGCGCACCGGACGCGCTGGAGCACAGCCGCGGCGAGCCGATCCGACCCTTGGCGCAACCGCACCACGGCCCTCGCGCTGCGCGGCACCGAGCACGCCTGGGCCCGCTCCTCCGCACGTGCGTCGCAGCGGGTTCTGACAGGCGGCGGGGCGCCGACCACCACCAGGTGGGGAGTGTCATGAATCAGGCTCATACAAGATTTTCGTAGCCTGTGATCGTTTCTGAGTGTGTGTCAGCTGAGCAGGATGCGCTGGCGTAGGAGGCGGTATCCGGCGCGGCCA
>NZ_JBVIRY010000033.1:0-118080 GCF_055575795.1 Kitasatospora sp. NPDC034023 | reverse complement strand
CTGGAGCTGCTGCGACGCTTCGACCGCCTCTTCGGAGGCGGCCGCACCCCGTACATCTCCGCCTGGCACCAGGCCCCCGCCGGCCACCGGGACGAGCTCGCCCTGCACCTGGAGCTGTTCACCATCCGGCGCACCGCCGACAAGCTCAAGTACCTGGCCGGTGTGGAATCCGGCATGGACGCCTTCGTCAACGACGTCTCGCCCGAGGCGGCCGCCCGACACCTGAGGGAGGTCGGCGCATGACCGACTTCGAATCCGTCTTCGGCACCACCCCCACCGGCGTCTGGGCCGCGCCCGGCCGGGTCAACCTGATCGGCGAACACACCGACTACAACGACGGGTTCGTCCTGCCGATCGCCCTGCCGCACACCGCGCGGGTGACCGCGCGCCGCCGCAGCGACGGCCTGCTCCGGCTGTACAGCACCCTGGGCGACGGCGGGGTGGTCGAGTTGTCCGTCGACGAACTGGCCCCCGAGCGGGTGCCGGGCTGGGCCCGGTACCCGGCGGCCGTGGTCTGGGCGCTCCGCGAGGCCGGCTGCCCGGTCGGCGGCGCCGACCTGCACGTGGACAGTGACGTGCCCAGCGGCGGCGGCCTGTCCTCCTCTGCGGCACTGGAGGCCGCGGTCGCCCTGGCTTACCGCGATCTGTACGAACTCTCGCTCACCAGGCCGCAGTTGGCGCTGATCACGCAGCGGGCCGAGAACGAGTTCGTCGGCGTGCCCTGTGGCGTGATGGACCAGATGGCCTCGCTCTGCTGCACCGAGGGCCACGCCCTCCACCTGGACACCCGCGATCTGACGCAGCATCCGATTCCGTTGGACCCGGCCGCCCAGGGGATGCGGCTGCTGGTCGTCGACACCCGGGTCAAGCACGACCTCGGCGACGGCGCGTACGCCGACCTGCGGGCCGGCTGCGAACGGGCCGCCACCCTGCTCGGACTCCCCGCCCTCCGGGACCTCCGGCCGGACGGCCTCGCCGCCGCCCTCGACCGGCTCCCGGACGAACTGCGGCCGCTGGTACGGCACGTGGTGAGCGAGAACGAGCGCGTCCGGCTGGCCGTGAAGCTACTGCAGGCGGGCCGGCTCGACGCTCTGGGCGCCGTGCTGACCGCCGGACACGCCTCGCTGCGCGACGACCTCGGGACCTCCTGCCCGGAGACCGACCTCGTCGTCGAGACCGCCGTGGCGGCCGGCGCCCGTGGTGCCCGGATGACCGGCGGCGGCTTCGGCGGCTCGGTCATCGTCCTGGTCGACGAGTCGGACGCGGACCCGGTGTCCGCCGCGATCGTCGAGGCCTTCCACCGGGCGGGCTACGCGCAGCCCCACGTCTTCCCCGCCCTCCCCGCCGCCGGCGCCCGCCGACTGCGCTGAGCCCGCCTTCGGATGGGCGGTTGTGTTGACTCTTGTAGGTTTCCGATCAGTGAAATATCATATGACACTATCGTCGATGCCAGCGGCCCAGCGGTTTCGCCGCGTCAGCGCCTCGCCGATGGCGACTGTCTGAGCTGTCGTCACACCCGCCATCGCGGTGCCGCCGGCGCCGACGTGCCCCCCATCAGCACATCGCTGCGCCAGAGCTCAGAGCACCGCACCCCCACCAGCCGTGCTCAGGACCGCCCTTCGGGCGGCCCGTCCCGGCCCGCCTCTCGGGAAGCCCCCACATGCGCACACCGCCACCCCGCGTCGTCGGCATGCTGGCCGTCCTGGCCCTCGCCGCCTCCGGCATCAGCGCCACCGCCCTCGCCACCGCTGCTCCGGCCGCGGCCCTGGGCAACGGCAACGCCCTGACCCCGCCCATGGGTTGGAACTCCTGGAACAGCCTGGGCACCCAGGTCAACGAGAACCAGGTCAAGCAGACCATCGACTTCATGTCCGCCAACGGCCTGGTCCAGGCCGGCTACAACACCGTCACCATCGACGACGGCTGGTCGATGCGCCACCGCGACGGCCAGACGACGGACTTCGCGAAGACCGCCGACAACGCCATGCAGCTGTACGACAACAACGGCAATCCGGTGTCCGGCACCGACGGCACCGGCAACGACCCCACCAGCGGACACCTGGTGCCCGACCCGAACACCTTCCCCTCGCAGAGCGTCAACGGCCAGACCGTCAACGGCATCCAGTACCTGGCCTGGTACGCCCACAGCAAGAACATGAAGTTCGGCCTCTACGCCACCGACACCTACACCACCTGCCAGGGCCACCCAGGCAGCCTCGGCCACGAGAGCACCGACGCCAACGACCTCGTCTCCTGGGGCGTCGACTTCGTCAAGTACGACGACTGCCCGTACGGCCCCACGATCGTCGGCCCCGACGGCTACAGCTACTACCCGCAGGGCGAGGGCAAGGAGCTCACCCAGTCCGTCTACGCCCGGACGCAGACCTTCCAGCGAGCCCTCGACGCGGCGACCGCCGCCAGGGGCAAGCCGAAGGTGACCCTCAGCCTGTCCGCGCAGCCCGCGCACACCGGCATCCCCTACCTGCTGAACGCCAACGACCCGGCCCGCACCGACCCGCTGATCGTGGCCGCCGGCACCCAGTCGCACCAGGCACCCGGCTACTCGCCCACCGGCGTGTGGTGCGGGCAGGTCGCCAACATGTGCCGGATCGGCGGCGACCGGGACAGCGAACTGGACGGCGTGCTCTACAACGGCCAGCTGCAGACCGCGCTGAAGTACCCGGGCAACGTCCACCCCGGCAGCTGGAACGACCTGGACATGATGTTCGCCGGCTGGCAGGACACCAACGGCATCTGGGGCGTCACCGACACCTACAAGGGCAACAAGCCGTTCACCGACGACGAGTCGCGCACCGAACTGTCCGTCCTGTCGATGATGGCCGCCCCGCTCGTCTCCGGCGCCGACCTGCGCACCGCGGCCGACTCGCAGCACACCGCGAACGGCTACACCTGGTCCACCGGCATCAACTCCTCCGCACTGGCGCTCCTGAAGAACCCCGACATGATCGCCATCGACCAGGACAGCCTCGCCAAGCCCGCCACCCTGGTCGGCAGCGCGCCCTCCTCCCCGACCGCGCCGGTGATCCTCAAGCGCCGGCTGGCCAACGGCGACCTGGCCGTCGCCCTGGTCAACCAGGACCCGAACAACTGGGCCATGCCCAGTGCGAGCTTCACCGACCTCGGCCTGACCGGCTCCAGCTACGGCTACCGGGAGATCTGGAGCGGCGCCACCGGCACCACCACCGGCACCCTCGGCGGCAACTGGATCCCCGCGCACGGTGTCGCGCTCTACCGCATCACCGGCGGAAGCGTCGGCATGGGCGGCGACACCGGTTCCGGCGGCACCCGGGCGAGCGTCGTCGGCGACGGCAGGTACCACGCGATCAGCGCCGGCGGTACCGGCGGCCAGGCGCTCGAGGTCCAGGGGGGCTGCTACGCCGCCGTCGGCGGCAACTCCGGCATCAACGCCTACCAGAGCGGCAGCGCCGCCCAGCAGTGGCTGTTCACCCCGAACGCGGACGGCACGGTGACGATCACCGACAACTGCTACACCGCCGCCCAGACACACGCCGTGCTGGCCGGCGGTGGCGGAGTCGGCAGCGCCTACCTGCTCAACCCGTCCGCCGACAACCCCTGGCAGAAGTGGAAGGTCACCCAGAACAGCGCCGGTGCGCTGACCGTCACCAACGTCGGCAACGGCCTGGTCCTGGACGTCGCCGGCACGACCGCCGGCTCGACCGGGATGACCAACCCGGCCAACTCGGCCGCGGCCGGACAGAGCTGGACCGTCCTGTCCTGACCCCGGCCGGGCCGGGCCCGGCCCGGAGGTCCGCCGGCAGGTCCTCGGACCGCCGACGCCTCGTCCCGTCGTCACCTCACCGTCGTGTGTCCGCCGCCGTCACCGCCCGGGCCGCAGGGCCGCGGTCGCCGTCCGGCCGAGCCAGACGCCCAGCAGCGCCTGGACCAGGCCGACCAGCAGGGTGATCGCGACCACCAGCGAGGCCAGCGCCGGCAACCCGGCCAGGGCGGCCACCGTCCGGGCGGTGCCGGCCACGGCCTCGCCGGACGCGACGCGCCACAGCAGCGGGGCGCCCCAGCCGGCCAGCGCGGCCATCGCCGCCACCAGCACCGCCGCGCGGGCCCGCAGGCCGCGGACCGCCGTCACCGCGCCGATCAGCAGGCCGCCGGCGAAGGGCAGGTACCACAGGCTCCACAGCGAACCGACGGCCACCAGGACGCCGGCGCCGACCAGCGCGGCGGGGAGCACCAGCCGCTCGGCGAGGGCCCGGCCGCCGTCGGCCGGGGACGGGGCCGCGGACTCCTGCGGTGCGGACTGCTTCTGAAGGTCGGTCACGGTGCTCACGCTCCCGGTCGCAGGGTCCACACCTTGGTGGAGGCAGGTTGGTCCGCGGCCATCAGCAGCGGCAGGGAACGGCCCGCCCACCAGTACGGGATGAAGTTCCGGTACCACGGCGAGGCCGGGTTCTCGCTCTGGCCGCCCGGGTAGACGGCCTGGGCGGTGGCGGTGCCCGGTCCCTTCCAGTCGACCACCATGCGCCAGCTGGGGCCGAAGGTGGAGTTCATGCCGCCGTCGGCCGCGTTGACGGTCCAGCGGTCCCCCTCGGCGGGCTCGGGGCCGTAGCCGAGCGCGTCGGCGCCGGTCAGCGAGGGGATCTGCCGGGTGTGCACCCGGTCCCAGGTCCAGGTGGCGGGGTCGTTCCCGAGGTCCTGGGAGAGCTCGGAGACGGCCTGGGCGAACGCGGTGCGCATGGCCTCCGGCGCGGTGCGGGCCGGGCCGCCGGGGGAGGTGAACGCCGGGTTGGCGGGGTCGTGCAGGGTCCAGCTCTCCAGGTCCTCGTCGAGGCTGGGCAGCGCGCTGGACACCTTGAGGTACCAGCGGTCCCTCTCGACCGGCACCTTGGCCTGGTCCCACCAGGGCTGGAAGGTGGTCTGCAGGTAGTCGTTCCAGAAGGTCCACCAGATCGGCCCGCCGGCGACGGAGGGCCGCATGGTGGTGTCCCAGTGGTCGAGGACGTCGAGCGCGGCCTGCTGGCGGGTGTCGAGCTCGGTGCCGGCCAGCGCCTCCTTGAGGTGCGGCAGGATGACGGTCGCGAGGTAGTCGGTCGTGTCGTTCTGCAGCGTGGTGAAGTCGGCGGCGGTCATCGCCGGGTGGCTCTCCAGGAACTGGTAGATCCGGTTGGCCCGGTAGCCGTTGTCGAAGGCGTTGAAGGAGGTGCCGATGTAGTACGGGTAGTCGGCCGACACCGGGCGCTGGTTGGCCGTCGCGATCACGTGGTTCGGCGGGTTGTGGGCCTGCGGGGTGGCGTCGAAGGGGATGGCGCCGACCACGTCGTACTCGCCGGTGCCGGGCAGCGGGAACCAGGGGTTGCCGCCCTTGGTGAGCGGGAAGTAGCCAGCCGCGACCACGCCGATGTCGCCGCCGCCGTCGGCGTAGGCGAAGTTCAGCGTGGGGGCGTGCCAGTCGGCCAGCGCGGTGCGGAACTCCCGGTAGTCGCGGGCCTTGTCGATGGCGAGCAGCACCGCCAGGTCGGGGGAGGGGACGTTGCCCATCCAGCTGACCGAGGTGGTCTGCCCGGCCCGGGTGATCACCGGCCCGTGCACCGTCAGGTCCACGGCGAGCTGCTCGGTGTCCCCGCCCCGGACCGGGATGGTGTACTCCACCCGCTGCATCGGGTGCCAGGCGTTGTTCCAGAAGTACTGGCCGGGGTGGTCGGCGCTGGTCTGCTCGCTGTAGAAGACGGTCGACTGGTTCTGGGCGTCCGTCAGGGACCAGGAGATGTCGGCGTTGCGGCCGATCAGCACCCCGGGCAGGCCGGCCATGCTGGCGCCGGTGGCGTTGGTCTCCGGAGAGGAGAGCGCGATCTGGTACCAGTACGAGGGCAGGGTCATCGGCAGGTGCGGGTCCCCGGCCAGCATCGCGTTGCCGCCGGCCGTCGCCGGGCCGTTCGCCACCCAGGCGTTGCTGTCCGGGAAGGTGTGCATCTGGGTGGCGGGCAGCGCGCGGATGGTGTCGAGCAGGGTCCGGGCCGCGGTGGCCTCCCCGGCGGGGTCGGGCGTGCCGGTGGGCGCGACGGGTGCGGTTCGCGGCTGCGAGCGGTTCGCGGCGGCCGGGGCCTCGGGCCCGGCGGCGTTGACGTTGGCGGGCAGCGGCGCGACGCCGAGGTCGCGGTACGGCCCGGGGTCGTACGGGCGCTGGTCGTTGGGCGCGTGGACCGGGAACCAGTCCATGGTGCGCTGCTCGCCGAGGGAGTCCCGGAAGATCGCGTAGTCCAGCGGGGTGCTGGTGAAGTCCATGCTCTGGGTGAGGACCTCCTGGATCACCAGGCTGTCCACCGGGGTCCAGTCGGCGGGGTAGACGCCGGTGAGGGAGAAGAGCGTCGGCCACTGCCCGTTGTGGCGCAGCTCGGAGATCCAGGCGTTGACGCCCCGGGTGTAGCTGGTGAGGGCGCGGCCCGCCGGGCTGTCCGGCGGGGTGGCGGCCCATTCGGCCTCCGCGGTGCGCAGCAGCCCCATCCGGAGTTCGAAGCGGTCGGATTCGAGGCCGGCCGGCCCGTTCAGCTCGGCCAGTCGGCCGCGGCCCGCGCGCCGTTCCAGGTCGAGCTGGGCGAGCCGGAACCGGGCGTGCAGGTAGCCCTGGGCCTGGAACAGGTCGTCGTCGGAGCCGGCCTTGACGGTGGGGACGCCGTTGTCGTCGAAGGCGACCGTGACGGGCGCCCTGAGTCCGGCCAGGTCGAGGGTCTCGGTGTGCGGGAGTTCGGCGCCCGCGGCGGAGTCCCACACTCCGGCCCCGGGGACGAGGGCGGTTCCGAGGGCGGGGACCGGCCCGATGCCCAGCGCGAGCAGCGCGAGGACCAGGCCGGAGACGACGGCTGCCACCGCCGCGTGGGTGGCTGTGCGTATTCGCCGCGGCACGTTGACTCCAGGGGTGCGAGGTCGGTCGGATGGTGCGGTGGGGGTGGGGCGGTTTCCGGGGCGGTGCGGCCTCAGGACCAGAAGGCGTCCATCCGGCGGTGGATGCCCTCGACGGTGGTCCGCAGTGCGGCGTGCCCGGCCGCGGAGCCGTAGACCGTCCCGATCAGCCACTCGGTGCCGGCTCGCCAGTCGGCTCGCCAGGCCGGGTCGATCCGGGTGTCCACCAGGTCCACGCCGGGGACGGCATGGAGGTCGTCGACCAGCTTGCGGTCGCCGGGGGCGAGCCCGTCGGCGGGCGGGGAGAGGAGGTACTGGAAGGCGACGGCCGGGCAGTCGGTGCTCGGGCCGAGCATCGGCGCGGGCGGGGTGAGGTCGCCCAGGGCCAGCCGCAGGGCGAGGACCAGCAGGTCCGTGCCGGCCGAGCGCTTGAGGACGTCCGGGACGTGCCCGCCCAGGCGTCCGTTGACCTCGATCAGCCGCGGCCCGTCGGGGGTGAACTTGATCTCGGTGTGGGTGACGCCCTCGCGGATGCCGAGGGCCCGCAGCGCGCTGCGCTCCAGGGCCACCACCTCCTCGGCCAGGCTGGCCGGGAGCAGCGCGGGCGCGAAGTAGCCGGTCTCCCGGAAGGGGTGGGCCGGCGGCAGTCTGCCGGTGACCGCGACGGTGTGGATCTCGCCGTCCCTGCTCGCGGACTCGATCGAGACGTAGTCCCCCCAGAACTCCCCCACCACGGTGGGGTCGCCGGGCAGGTACTCCTCCAGCACGAACACCGCCGGGGTGGCCGTGCCGTCGGTGAACTCGGCGTACCGCTCAGCCAGTTCGGCGGCGCTGCGGACCAGGCAGGTGTCCACGCTGCCGGCACCCGAGCGGGGCTTGAGGACGGCGGGCAGGCCGGTCGCGGCGAGCGCCGGGGCGAGGTCGGCGGCGGAGCGGACCGTCCGGCAGGCGGTGGACTGCACCCCGGCCGCGGCGAGCGCCGCGCGCTGCCGGAACTTGTCGACCAGCACCTCGACGGTGGCGCGGTCGTGGAACGGCACACCGCACCGCTCGGCCAGCGCGGCGGCCGTGCGGAGCAGGTGGTCGCTGAAGGTGATCACTCCGGAGACGCCGAACTCGGCTGCCCGGTCGCCCAGTTGCCCCTCGGTCAGGCCGGCGGTGTCCACCACGGTGGCCGACTTCGGCAGCTGGGCCAGGTCCGCGGCCGCCTTCGGGTCGCCGAGGTCGCCGAAGAAGACCACGGTGCAGACCCGCCGGGCGGCGGTGAGGACGCCGCGCGGGGTGGCCGAGCCGCGGCCGTAGACCACCAGCAGCACCGGCAGGGCCGAGGCCGAGGACTGGGGCTTGGTGTCGGAAGGTGCCACGGTCAGTGCTCCTGAGGCCGGATCGGGGTGAACGCCGCCCGCTCGGCGGCGACGGAGCGGTGCTCCCAGGCCTCCCGGTCGCGCAGGTAACGGGGCCGGTCGGCGACGATGGCCCGGGTCTCGGCCGAGCCGGCCGCGAGCCGCCAGCGCACCGAACCGGTGACCCGCGCCGAGCAGACGTCGATGAACGCCTCGGCGGCTTCGCGCAGTTCGCCGAACCAGCGGCCCTCCAGCGCCTCGCGCACCCACAGCTGCTCCTGGTGGATCTTCTCCCGCAGCAGCTCGGCCGAGAGGGTCGCGGTCTCCAGGTGGCGGCGGGTGCGCAGCAGCAGCCAGGCGGCGGGCATCTCGCGGATCTCCAGCACCTTCGGCCCGTGGTCGAGGTGTTCGAGTCCGCTGTAGCGGCCCAGCCCGTGGGCGCCGACCAGGTGGTTGAGGGTGTCGATCAGTTCGGTCAGCGGCAGGGTCCGGCCGTCGACGGCGACGGGCCGGCCGGCCTCGAAGGCGACCTCGACCGACTCCGGGGCCTCGGCGGGGCGCAGCGCGCTCCAGCGGTAGAGCTCCTCGGGCACGGCGTGGTCCTCGGGGTCGTCGAGGACCCCCGCCTCGAACTCCCGGCACCACAGGTTGGAGTCGCCGCTGACGAGCCGCCCGCTGAGCTGCTCCAGGCCGGCTTCCTTGAGTTCGCGCATCTTCTGCTCCCGGTCGACCGGGTCCAGGTCGTACGGGCTGCCGTAGCGGCCGGCGAAGCCGAGCAGGCCGATGGCTCCGTTGAGCCGGCGCAGGGTGTTCTGCGAGCGGTTGGCGGTGTGCAGCACCGTGGCGGCGCCGAGTTCCCGGGCTTTGCCGAGGGCGAGCTTGGCGATCAGCGGCCGGCTGAGCGTGGAGCTGACCGGGTGGGTGTCGAGGTAGACGGCGTGCGCGGTGATCGCCGGGCGGACGAAGTCCTCGGCGAACTCCCGTCGGCCGTCGAGCAGGTGGACCCGGATGCCGAGCCGGTCGGCGATCCGCTGCTTGTGCTCGCTGCTCTCGTCCTCGCCGAGGTCGACGCTGACGGCGTGGACGTTGCGGGCGCCGGCCCGGACCAGGCGGTGCAGCAGGTAGCTGCTGTCCAGCCCGCCGCTGAACAGGGTGACGACGGGGGCGGACGGGTCGCGGGCGATCGCGTCGAGCTCGCCGAAGGAACGGACGACCTGGGGCGTCATCGGGCGGACACCGCCACCCCGTGCTCGGCGAGGGCGGCGGTGAAGGCCGTCACGGTGGGCTCGTCGAAGGCGAGGTCCATCGGGACCTCGACGCCGAGCAGCGCCTCCAGCTTGCGCACCGCGCGCACCACCTTGAAGGAGTCCCCGCCGATGTCGAAGAAGTCGTCGTCCGGGCCGATCGCGGGCAGTCCGAGGACCTCGCACCACACCCCGGTGACCACGCCGGCCAGGTCGTCGCCGGCCGGGGCCTTGGCCTCGGCGGCGGCGCCGACGCTGGGCAGCACCTCCCCGGCGCGCTCGGTCAGCAGCGCGCGGTCCAGCTTGCCGTTGGCGGTCAGCGGCATCGCCGCCAGGGTCGCGAACGACGCCGGGACCATGTACGGGGGCAGCGCCGCGCGCAGCGCCTCGCGCACGGCGGCGGTGACGGCCTCGGGCTCGGCGTCCGCCTGCGGCACCAGGAAGCCGACCAGCCGGGCGTCGCTGCCGCGGCCGTGGGCGACCGCGGCGGCCTGCCGGACGCCGGGCACGCGCAGGGCGGCGGACTCGATCTCGCCCAGTTCGATCCGGTAGCCGCGGATCTTCACCTGGAGGTCGATCCGGCCCAGGAACTCCAGGCTGCCCACCGGGTGGGTGCGGACCAGGTCGCCCGAGCGGTAGAGCGGGCCGGTGCCGTCGCCGAGGTGGTCCGGGACGAAGCGCTCCGCGGTCAGCTCGGGGCGGTTGAGGTAGCCGAGGGCCAGGCCCGCGCCGCCGATGTAGAGCTCGCCGGGCTCGCCGTCCGGCACCGGCTTGCCGTCCTCGTCGAGGATCCACAGCGTGGTGTCCTCGATGGCCGGGCCGATGTAGACGGTGTCCAGGTCCGGGTCGCGCGGGGGCACCCAGGCGGTGCAGTAGATCGTGCACTCGCTCGGGCCGTAGAGGTTGGTGAGCGGGGCCGTGGACTGGGCGTGGAAGCGGCGGACCAGCTCGGGCGCGAGCGCCTCGCCGCCGGTGAGGACGCGGCGCAGGCCGTCGAAGCGCTCCTCGGGCCCGCGGGCCAGCAGGAACAGCTCCAGCAGGGAGACCACGCAGTAGAAGACGGTGATCTGCGCGGAACGGATGGTCTCGGCGAGGTAGTCGGCGTCGCGCTGGCGGCCGGGGGTGGCGATGACGACGGTGGTGCCGGTGATGAGTGGCCAGTACACCTCGATCAGGAACATGTCGAAGCTGCACGCCGTGTGGTGCAGCATCCGGTCGGACGGGCCGAGGCCGTGGCCGCGCTGCAGCGCCCGCAGCCGGGTGGTCACCGCGCGGTGCGGGATCAGCGAGGCCTTCGGGCGGCCGGTGGAGCCGGAGGTGTAGATGACCACCGCGGGCTGTTCGTCGAGGTCGGCGGCGGGTTCGAAGGCGGCGGCCGGTTCGGTGGCCGCGCACTCGGCGACGGTGACCACCTCGACGGCGAGGCCCTCGGGGAGGCGGGAGCGCAGTTCGGGGGTGGTGATGAGCAGCCGGGGCCGGCAGTCGCCCAGCATGTCGAGGGTGCGGGCGACCGGGTCGTTGACGTCGAAGGCGACCTGGGCGGCGCCGGCGAGGACGACGCCGGTCACGCCGATCACGAAGTCGGCCGAGCGCTCCAGGTAGACCGCGACCCGCTCGCCCGGGCGCACACCCCGCTCCCGCAGCAGCGAGGCCACCCGCACGGCCCGGTCCCTGACCTCGCCCGCCGGCAGCACCCGGTCGCCGTCGACGACGGCGGGGTGCTCCGGGGCGGCGTCCCACCGGGACAGCAGCAGGGTGTCGAGCCGGCGTGCGCCGTCGTCGAGAAGCGTGGCCGTAGTGCTAGCCATGGCGGTTCTTGTCCAATCAGTGGGGTCGGTGCAGGGGCGTCCCGGCCGGGGCCGGCCGGGACGCCGGGCGGTTCACTGGCCGGTGGTGCCGAGGACCGAGCCGAGGGCCGAGGTCAGCTCGCGGACCGTGGCCGCATCGAAGAGCAGCTCGATGTCGAGCTCGCAGCCGAGTTCCGCCTCCAGCCGGGAGAGCAGGCGCAGGGCGCGCAGCGAGTCGCCGCCCAGTTCGAAGAAGTCGTCGTCCGGACCGACCTCCGGCACTGCCAGGACTTCACGGAACAGCCGGGTCACCAGCGCCTCGTGATCCGCCGCCACGGCGGGCCGGCCGGTCGGCGCGGGCTCGGTGGTGGACTTCGCCGGGGTGGGCAGGGCGAGCAGGTCGGTCTTGCCCGCCGGGGTGAGCGGCAGCTCGGTGAGGACGGTGACCGCTTCGGGGACCATGTACGAGGGCAGCGAGCGGCGCAGCTCGGCCTGGAGCCCGAGGGCGTCGAACGGGGCTCCCCGTTCGGCGGGCACCACCCAGGCGACCAGGCGGTCCTCCCGTTCGGCGACCGCGGCGCCCGCCACCGCGGGCAGGGCGAGCAGCGCCTGCTCGATCTCGCCGGGCTCGATCCGGTATCCGCGCAGCTTGAGCTGGCGGTCCATCCGGCCGAGCAGCTCGATCCGGCCGTCGGGCAGGCGGCGGGCGTGGTCGCCGGTGCGGTACATCCGGCCGCCCGTGAACGGGTCGGTGACGAACCGTTCCGCCGTCAGCTCGGGCCGCCGCCAGTAGCCCTGGGCGACGCCGTCGCCGCCGATGCACAGTTCGCCGACGCAGCCGACCGGCAGCAGCCGGCCGTCCACGGTGTCCAGGACGTGCAGCACGGTGTTGGAGATCGGGCGGCCGACGGTGACCCGGGTGGTGTCGGCGGTGATCGGCTCGACGCTGGAGTACACGGTGGTCTCCGTCGGCCCGTACATGTTCCACACCGAGGAGCCGCGTTCGGCCAGTGGTGCGGCCAGGTCCGCCGGGAAGGCCTCGCCGCAGCTGTAGAGCCGGGGCCGCCCGGCGCCCTGCCAGCCGGACTCCAGCAGCGCCCGGTAGCGGGAGGGGGTGGCCTGCACCGCGGTGATGCCGTGCTCCACGGTGTAGCGGTCGAGCTCCCGGCGGCTCAGCCCGAGGGTCTGGCCGCCGACGTGGACCGTCCCGCCGACCGCGAGCGGCACCAGCAGTTCGGCGAGCGAGGTGTCGAAGCTGAGCGTGGTGAGGGCGAGGAAGCGGGTGTCGCCGTCCAGGCCCGGGTGACGGCGGGCCAGGCTGTCCACCAGGTTCGCCAGCGCCCGGTGGCCGACGGCGACGCCCTTGGGGCGGCCGGTGGAGCCCGAGGTGAAGATCAGGTAGGCGAGTCCTTCCGGATCGGCGCCCGGGAGATCGTCGGCGGCCGGGGAGGGCGAGAGGTCCACGGCGGCGAGGTCGACGACGGTGCCGTCCCAGCCGGCCAGTGCGGGCACTCCGGTCGCGTCGACGAGCACCACGGCCGGCGCGGCGTCCTCCAGGACGAGGCCGATCCGCTCCACCGGGTGGGTCGGGTCGAGCGGGACGAACGCGGCCCCGGCCCGGGCGACCGCCAGCGTTGCGGTCACCAGGTCCACGCAGCGGCCCAGGCAGATGCCCACCCGGTCCCCCGGCCGCACCCCGTGGTCGGCCAGCCACCGGGCGAGGGCGTCCGCCCGCAGGTCCAACTCCCGGTAGCTGTACCGGGTCTGCGGGTCGATCACGGCCGGATGGTCGGGCCGGCTGCGGACCGCCTCGTCGATCAGCCCGGCGAGCAGGGTCGGCGGCTCGCTGCGGTCGACCTCGGTTCCGTTCCAGGTGTCCAGCTGCCGGGCGCGGGTCTCCTCGGTGACGTCCAGCAGCTCCCCGACGGTACGGCCGGGTCCGGTGGCGAACCGGGTCAGCACGGCGACGACGTGGTCGAGCAGCGCCCGCGCCTCCTCCGGGGTGATCCGGCCGGCGTCCACCACCGCCTGCAGCTGCATTTCCGCGGCGGCCCGGACGACCAGGGTGACCGGGTAGTTGGTCCGGGTCTCGTAGCGGACGTCGCTGACCGTGACCGCGCCGTGGGAGAGCACCGCCTCCGTCCGGTCCGGGTAGTTCTCGACCACCACGACGGTGTCGAACAGCGGCACGCCGGGGGCCGTCTCGGCCCAGCGCTGGATGTCGGTCAGCGGGGTGTGCTGGTGGTCCAGCACGGGGTGACGCGTGGCGGCGTGGCCGGCCAGCCAGGCGTCGCCCGGCAGGTCCCGGTCGATCCGCACCCGCACCGGGACGGTGTTGATGAACATCCCGAGCATCTGCTCGGCGCGGTCGAGGCCGACCGGGCGTCCGGAGACGGTCACGCCGACCACCACGTCGTCCCGGCCGGAGTGACGGGCGACCGTTCCCGCCCAGGCCGCCTCGACCAGGCCGCTGAGCGTGGTGGCGTTGGCGGCGGCCAGGCGCCGGAGCGCGGTGAGGGTCTCGGCGGGCAGTTCCGCCCGGACGGTCCGGAACTCGCCGGACGGCTTGGCGCCCGGGTGCATCCCGGGCAGGGTCAGCGCCGCCGGCTCGCGATAGCCCGCCAGGTAGCCGGTCCAGAACTCCCGGTCGCGCTCCGGCTCCTGACGGCCCAGCCAGGCGATGTACTCGCGGAAGGCGGGCGGCGCGGGCAGCTCGGCCGTGTCGCCGGACAGCCCGGCGGTGACCTCGGCCAGCAGCAGGGCGGCGGACCAGCCGTCCAGCAGCAGGTGGTGGTACGTCCACACCACCAGGTGCTCGCCGGGCAGGCGCAGCACCAGCAGCCGCATCAGCGGCGGCCGGGTCAGGTCGAAGCGCTCGCGGGCCCGCTGCTCCAACTCCTCGGCGACGGCCGCCGCGCGGGCCGCGTCGTCCAGGCCGGTCAGGTCGCGGAACTCGATCGGCAGGTCCGCCTTCGGCAGCACCACCTGGTGCGGGGTGCGGATCCGCTCCCGGACGAAGGCCGTGCGCAGCACCGGGTGCCGGGCGATCGCCCGCTGCCAGGCGGCGCCCAGTACGGCGACGTCCAGCTCGCCGTGCACCCGGAAGGTGGTCAGCTCGACGTAGAGGCCGTGCTCGGGGGAGGTGGTGCTGTGGTAGAGCATCCCCTCCTGGGTGGGCGAGAGGGGGTAGATGTCCTCGATGTCGTTCACTTGGTGTCCTCTCCTGACCGGAACAGGGCGAATACCCGGGCCAGGTCGTCTTCGCTGAGATCCGCGTCCGAGAAGGCCTCGCGCGGCCCCGGTGCGGGGGCCGGGTCGGATCCGGCGGGAGCGGTGGGCGGGGCGGGGGTGTCGGGCGCGGGCGCGGCGGCCGGTTCGCGGTCCGTGCGGAGCCGGGCGGCGAGCTGCCCGACGGTGGGGTGGGCGAAGAGGTCGCCGGGGGAGACGGCCAGCCCGAGCCGCTGGAGCTCACCGGTGATCTGGACGATCAGCAGGGAGTCGCCGCCGAGCTCGAACAGGCTGTCGTCCGGGCCGATGTCGGGCACCCCGAGCAGTCGGGACCAGACCGCGGCGATCCGCTCCTCCAGCTCCTCGGGCGCGGTCGGCCCGGGCTCCGGCGGCGCGGTGGCCGCCGGGGCGGTGCGGGTGGCGCCCGGGGCGGTCGCGGTGGTGGCGCGGGGGCTGACCAGCACGTGCGGGAGGTGACGGTTGGCCAGGATCCGGTCGAAGGCCAGCAGGCCCTCGCGGGTCGGGATGCCGCCCCGCTCGGCGGCGGCACCGGCGGCACCGGCGGCACCGGCGGTACCGGCGGTACCGGCCGTCACACCTGTGCCGTCCGGGCCGGGCGCCGGGGCCGGGCGCAACACGAAGCCCTCGACGATCACGCTCGGCGTGCCGTCCGGCCCGGCGACGGTGACGTCGACGACCAGGGTGCCGCCCGCCCCGGCCGCCCCGGGGCGGCGGACCACCCGGACCACCGCGTCGGGGCCGAGCGGGCCGAGCACCACCAGCCGCCGGTAGGCCACCGGCAGGTGGCTGCCGGTCCGGGCGGTGACCGCCCCGGTGGCGGTGTCCAGCAGCGCGGGGTGCAGCGGGTGTGCGGCCAGGTCGCCGTGGAAGCGCTCGGGCAGGCGCAGCCGCAGCATCGCCTCGGGCGCGTCCCCGTCGGAGCCCTCGCGGACCTCCAGCAGGCTCTCCCAACGCGGTCCGGTGCGTAGCCCGCTGGCCCCGGCGGGCTCCCGGCCGGCGGCCGGGGCGACGGGGGCGCAGCGGCCCGCGAGCGCGTCGAGGTCGAGGCGCTCGGGGGAGCCGCCGCGGTACGGCGCGATCCGGCCCTGGGCGTGCGGCCTGGACGGCGCGGCGCTGGAGCGGACCTCCCACAGGTGCCCGCCCTCGGGCGCCGGACGCAGCCGCAGGGTGACCTGCGGCGGCTGGTCGGCGGGCAGCCGCAGCGGGTGGGTGAAGACCGCGTCCAGTTCGACCGGACCGTCCCCGAGCGTCAACCGGTGCCCGGCGACGGCGAGTTCGAGTAGTGCGGTGCCGGGCAGCACCGGGACGTCGCCGATCCGGTGCTCCGCGGCCGGCCACTCGGTCTGCTCCGCGCGGCGCAGCCGCAGCTCCACCGTGCCGTCCGGCTCGGTGCGGCGGGCGTCGAACAGGGCGTCGTCCAGTGCCTCGCCGCCGTCGAGCCAGTCCCGCAGGCCGGAGCGGACCGCCATGCCGGTCTGCGACCAGCGGTCCCAGCCGATCGACACGGCCGCCGGGCTGCCGGTGGCGAAGCTGTCCAGGAAGGCGTTGGCCCCGGTGTAGTCGGCCTGGCCGACCGCGCCGGTGACCGTGAGCGCCGAGGAGCAGAGCACCAGCAGCGGCCGGTCCCGGGCCGTCAGCCGCTCCAGCAGGACGGTGCCGAGGACCTTGGGGGCGAGCACCCGGGCCATCTCCTCGGGCCCGCGCAGGGCGGCCACACCGCCACCGGGCACCCCGGCGGCGTGCACCACCCCGGCGAGGGGGCCGTACGCGGCCCGGACGGCGTCGAGGGCGGTGGCCAGCGCGGCCTCGTCGGTGACGTCGGCCTGGACGAGGCAGAGCCGGGCGCCGTGGGCGGTCAGCCCGGCGAGCGCCTCGGCCAGCTCCGGCGGGCAGTTCCGCGCCGGAGCGGAGCCCGCGGGCCGCACGCTGTGCCAGCCGTCGCCGTCGGGGACGGCGCGGCGGGTCAGCAGCACGAGGGTCCGCGCGGGGTCCTCGGCGAGCCGGCCGGCCACGGCCAGGCCGATCCCGCCGAGACCGCCGGTGACCAGCCACGGGCCCGCGGGCAGCGCGAGCTGCGGGGCGTCCGGGTCGGTGAGCACGGGCCGGTCCGGGGCGGGCACCAGGTGGGCCCGGCCGCGGACCGCGGTGAGCGGCGCGGGCGCGAGCTCGGAGCACAGCCGGGCCACCACCGTGTCGGCGGCCAGGGCGAGTTCGGCGGGCTCCCGGGTGGGGCAGTCCAGGTCGAGCGCCTCGGCGGTGAGGCCGGGCACCTCCTGCGGCAGCACCCGGACGGCGCCGAGCCCGGCGGCGGCCTGCGGGGTGCGGGCGGGCTGCCCGTTGACCCCGTGGGCGGCGTCGGTGACCAGCAGCATCCGCAGCGGCCGGCCCGGGAAGGCCTCGCCCAGGGCGCGGGCCAGCTGGACCGGGACGGTCAGCGCGCGCAGGGCTCCCTCGGTGGCCCGGCCGGGGGTGGCCCGCTCCAGCGGCGGCTCGTCCAGGGCCCAGCAGGAGACCACGGCGTCCGGCGGGGTGCCGCGCCCGGCCAGGGCGGCGGCCAGCGCGGAGTGCGCGGCGGCGTCGGCGGGGTCGAGGGTGAGCGCGTTCGTCTCCTCGGCGGCCGCTCCGTCGGCGGTCCGGACCACGGTGACGGCGGCGCCGGCCGCGGTGAGCCGCTCGGCGACCGGCCCGGCGAGCCCGGCGTCGTCGGCGAGCAGCAGCACCGAGGCCGGGACGGGCCCGGTGCCGACCGGCGGGAGGGCGGGGGTCCAGGACAGGACGTGCAGCCAGGAGTCCACCCCCTCGGCGGCCGGGACCGGCGCCGGGGTGGCGGGCCCGGCGGGGGCAGCGGGCGGCGCGCTGTCCTCGGCCGGTTCGAACCAGTGCCGGACCGGCTCGAACGGGTAGCCCGGCAGCGAGGCGTGCCGACGCCCGGCCCGCTCGCCGAGGGCCGACCAGTCGAGCTCGGCGCCGCGCTCCCACAGCCGGCCCAGCGCGGTGAGCCGGGCGGGCGGCGGTGTCCCGTCGGTGGCCGCGTCCAGGGTGGGCAGGGCCGACCGGTCGGTGCCCAGGGTCCGCACGGCGAAGCCGGTCAGGCCCCGGCCGGGGCCGAGCTCCAGCAGCGGGCCGTCGCCCGGCAGGGCGGCGAGCGCGTCGGCGAAGCGTACGGTGTGGCGCAGCTGGCGCGCCCAGTACTCCGGAGAGACGGCCTCCTCGGCGGTCAGTTCACGCCCGGTCAGGCCGGAGACCACGGGCAGGGCCGGGGCCTGCGCCGGGACACCCGCCACCAGCCGGGCGAACTCGGCCAGCAGCGGCTCGGCGTCCCGGGTGTGGAAGGCGTGCCGGACGGCCAGCGGCCGGGCGGAGACGCCGCGCGCGGCCAGGTGTTCGGCCAGCCGGGCCACCGCCCCGGGGGTGCCGGCCGCGACGCAGCGGTCGGGGGCGTTGACGGCGGCGAGCTCCGGGCCCTCGGGGTCGTCCAGCAGCGCGCGCAGCTCCGCCTCGGGCAGCGGGACGCTCAGCATCGCGCCGGGCGCCATGGTGCCCATGAGCCGGCCGCGCTCGGCCACCAGCCGGGCGGCGCCGGGCAGTTCGAAGACCCCGGCGGCGCAGGCGGTCGCGAACTCGCCGACGCTGTGGCCGGCCAGCGCGACCGGCCGCAGGCCGAGCGCCGTCCACCACGCGGTGAGCGCGTACTCCACCGCGAACAGGGCCGGCTGGGCGACCTCGGTCCGGTCGAACAGGTCCGCGTGGGCCGGGTCGAGCAGCAGCGCGCGCAGCGGCGCGGCCGTCCACGGGCGCAGGGCGTCCAGGCCGCGGTCGAGCGCGGTGCGGAAGACCGGTTCGGCGCGGTACGGCTCCGCGGCCATGCCGGGGCGGCCGGCGCCCTGGCCGGGGTACAGGAAGGCGACCTCCCGGCCGTCGCCGGCGGCCCGGACCGGGCGGGAGCGCAGCTGCTCCCCGGGTCCGGTCAGGACGGTGCGCCGCCACGGGTGGTGCCTGCGCCGGGTCTGCAGGGTGAACGCGGCGTCGGCGGCCGCGGGCGCGGCCGGTCCGGCCAGTGCCGCGTCGAGCCGCTCGGTGGCCCGGTCGAGCGCCGCCTCGGTGCGGGCGGACACCGGCAGCAGCTCCCACCCGCCGGCCGGCCCGGCGGGCGCGGCGGGCAGCGGGGGAGCGTCCTGGAGGACCAGGTGGGCGTTGGTGCCGCCGATGCCGAAGGAGCTGACCCCGGCGACCCGGGTGCCGTCCGCGCCGGTCCACGGCTCGGCCTCGGTGAGCACCCGGAACAGGCGGGGGTCCAGCTCGGGGCTGGGGCTCTCGAAGTGGACGGTCGGCAGCAGGGTGCGGTGCTGCAGCGCGAGCACCGTCTTGATCAGCCCGGCCATCCCGGCGCAGGTGTCCAGGTGGCCGACGTTGGACTTGACCGCGCCGAGCACCCGGCGGGAGTCCGGCGCGTCGCCGAACACCCGGGCCAGTGCGGCGAGTTCGATCCGGTCGCCGAGGGACGTCGCGGTGCCGTGCGCCTCGACGCAGGAGACCTCGCCGGGCGAGACCCCGGCCACCGACTGGGCCGCGGTGATCACCCGGACCTGGCCGTCCAGGCTCGGCGCGGTGAAGCCGACCTTGCGGTTGCCGTCGTTGTTGACCGCCGAGCCGAGCAGGACGGCCCGGACGGTGTCGCCGTCGGCGACCGCGTCGGCCAGCCGCTTGAGCACCACCACGCCGACGCCGCTGCCGAAGACCGTGCCGGTCGCCGTGGCGTCGAAGGGGCGGCAGTGCCCGTCGGCGGAGAGGATCCCGCCCTCGGCGTGCAGGTAGCCGAGCCCCTGGCCGACCCCGGCGGAGACCGCCCCGGCCAGCGCCACGTCGCACTCGCCGCTCAGCAGCGCCTCGGCCGCCAGGTGCACGGCGACCAGGGCGGAGGAGCAGGCGCTCTGCACGCTCAGGCTGGGGCCGGTCAGGCCGAGCCGGTAGGAGGTCTGGGTGGCGAGGTAGTCCTTGTCGCCCGCGGCCAGCCACTGGACCTCGGCCCGGTCCGCCAAGTGTGCGGCGCGGGGCAGCAGTTGGTGGGTCAGGTAGGAGTTGAAGCCGGCCGAGGCGTAGACCCCGACGCCGCCCTCGACCCCGTCGGTCGGCTGCCCGGCGTCCTCCAGTGCGGTGACCGCGCACTGCAGGAACAGTCGGTGCTGGGGGTCCATCAGCTCGGCGTCCCGGGGCGGGATGCCGAAGTACTCGGCGTCGAACTCCGCCAGGCCCTCCAGGACGCCGCCGGCGCCCACGAACCGCGGGTCGGCCAGCCGTTCGGCCGGGACGCCCAGGGCGGCCAGCTCCTCGGGGGTACGGAAGGTGATGTTCTCCCGGCCCGCGACCAGGTCGGCCCAGAAGGTCCCGGCGTCGGGGGCGCCGGGGAACCGGCAGGCAAGGCCGGTGACGGCGATCGCGTCCGGCAGGTCCGGCACTGCGGTGGCCGGCCCCTCGGGGGCGTGGGTGGACATCGGACTGTTCTCCTCACAGGTGGTCATCGACGCGGCTCGGTGGGTCGGCGGTCGGGCCGGGCAGGGGCGCCCGGCCCGACCGCCGACCGTCCGGGTCAGCCGGTCGGTGCGGTGCCGGGGCCGCCTCGGCGGGCGGCGCGGCGCCGTTCGTGGTGCTGCCGGCGGTCGCTGCCGGCGGTCTGGGCACTGCTCTCCGGGGCCGGCGAGGGTTCCGCAGCCGCGACCGGAGCCGCGACCGGGGCGGGGGCGACGGCTGGGTCCGGCCGGTCCAGCAGCTCGGCGAGGTGCCGGATGGTCGGCCGGTCGAACATCTCGACCACCGACAGCTCCCGGCCGAAGTCCTCGGCGATCCGCCGCTGGACCCGGACCAGGTGGATGGAGTTGGCGCCGGCCTCGAAGAAGTTGGTGTCGAGGTCGACCTCCGCCCCGTCCATCACCTCCCGCCACAGTGCGGTGAGCCGCTCCACCGCTCCGGGCCCGGTGGGCTGGGCCACCGCGCGCGGCGCCGGAACCGGTGCCGCGGGTGCCGCCGGGGCGGCCGGGGTGCCCGGTCGGGCCGGTGCGCCCACCGTGACGGCCGGGGCGCCGAGCCGGGCGAGCGCCGCCCGGTCGACCTTGCCGTTGGCGGACAGCGGCAGCGCCTCCACCGCCCGGACCAGCTGCGGCACCATGTAGCCGGGCAGCCGCTCGGCGAGGGCCTCCCGCAGCCCGAGCGTCCAGTCGGCGCCGGAGTCCGGCTGCTCGGCCGCCGCACCGGGCGGACGGCCGCCGACCAGGGTGTGCAGCACGCTCTGGCCGTCCTCCAGCAGCAGCGCTCCGCGCAGCGGCTCGGGGAACACGTCGCCGATCGGGCAGAGTGCCACCGTGCAGTCGCCGGCCCGGTGGCGCAACAGCTGCGCCATTGCCCCGGCCTCCAACAGGCAGAACCGGTCGGCGAGTTCGCCGTACACCGGGGCGATCGCGGTATTCCTGGCGACCAGGAAGAGGGCGAAGCCGGCCCGTTCGAGCAGCGGCCGGTTGGCCTCGCTGTAGAGCGCCGGGTCCAGCGCCCGCTCCGCGCCCGGCGCGCCGTCGAGGGGGACCAGGGCCGGTCCGGCCGGGTCGACGTAGTAGGTGCCGGCCGCCAGGCCCGCCACCCCGCCGGGGGCGACGGCCAGGTAGGTCTGCACCGGGTACAGGCCGCCGGCCGACCCGTAGGCGTACCGGGGCACGCCGTCCTCGTCCTGGCGGGCGAGCACGGTCAGCAGCGCGTCCAGGTCGGTCCGGTTCACCGGGACGTCGGCGAAGCCGGTGGCGGCGCCGCGCAGGGCGGCGGCCCGGCGCAGCTCCAGGGTGTCGGCCGGCAGCGCGAACGGCAGCACCTCACGGCCCGCCAGGTCGGCCCGGCGGCCGGGCTGGCGCAGGCGCGCCTCCAGCCGGCGGACCCGCTCGGCGTCCAGTGCCGGGGCTGCCGCCGGGGCCGGGGCGGTGGTCGCCGGGGCGGCCGACAGCGGACGGGCGGCCTCGCGGACCACGTAGACCGCGAGCCGGGCACCGAGCCCGTCGCCCTCGACCAGTGCCGCGGCCTCCCGCACGCCGTCCATCCGGACCAGGGCGGACTCGATCTCGCCCAGCTCGATCCGCATGCCGCGCACCTTGACCTGGGAGTCCTCGCGGCCGAGGAACTCCAGGTCGCCGTCGGGCAGCAGTCGGGCCAGGTCGCCGGTGCGGTAGAGCCGCTCGCCGGTGACCGGGTGGGCCGGGAAGGCCCGGGCGGTGATCTCCGGGGCGTTGCGGTAGCCGACGGCCAGGCCCACGCCGGTGATGAACAGGGCGCCGGCCACCCCGACCGGACGCGGCCGGAAGGCCTCGTCCAGGACGACCATGCCCTGGTTCCGCATCGGGCGGCCGTACGGGATGCTCGGGCGGCCCGGCTCGACCTCGCCGACCGGGTGGAGCACCGACCAGATCGACGCCTCGGTGGCGCCGCCCAGGCTGATCACCTCGGCCTTGGGCGCGAGCGTGCGGACGTTGCCGGGCATGCCGACCGGGATCCAGTCGCCGCTGAGCATGACCAGGCGCAGCGACTCCAGGTCGGCGGCCGGGTTGCCGTCGGCGTACGCCAGCAGCATCTCCATCAGCGCGGGGACGGAGTTCCAGACCGTGACCCGGTGCTCGGCGACCAGCCGGGACCAGCGCGAGGGGTCGCGCTCCTCGCCGGGCCCGACCAGCACCAGGGCGGCGCCGGCGGCGAGGGTGCCGAAGACGTCGTACACCGAGAGGTCGAAGCCGAGCGAGGAGATCCCGAGGACCCGGTCGGACGGCGTGACCCGGAAGCGGTCGTTGACGTCCACCACGGTGTTCAACGCCCCCCGGTGGTCGATCATCACGCCCTTGGGGTCGCCGGTGGAGCCCGAGGTGTAGATGACGTACGCGAGGTCCGCCGGGGTGGTCGGGACCGGAGCCGGCGGGGTGTCGGCCGGGGTGTCCAGGGCCTGTTCGAAGCTCAGCAGGGTCACTCCGGCGGGCACGGCGTCCTCGGGGGCCCAGGACTCCCGGGCGAGCAGCGCGGTGGCGCCGGCGTGTTCGAGCGAGCGGGCGACCCGGGCGGCCGGGAGGCCGGCGTCCAGCGGCAGGTAGGCGCCGCCGGCCCGGACCACGCCGATCGCGGCGGCAACCTGCTCCCAGCCCCGGTCGGCGCGCACGCCGACCAGCTCGCCGGGGCGCACCCCGGCCGCGCGCAGCGCGTGGGCGACGGCCGCCGAGGCCCGCTCCAGTTCGCCGTAGGTCACCGTGCCGGTGGCCGAGACCACGGCGGTGCGGTCGGGCGCGGTCCTGGCCCGGTCGAGGAAGGGCTCGTGCAGCAGCCCGTCGGGCCGCGGGCCGTCGGTGGCGTTGAGCGCCCGGTAGGCGTCGAGCTGGGCGGCGGGCAGGACGACCAGGTGCGGGTCCGTCCAGGCGCCGGGCTGTTCGGCGAGCGCGGTGAGCAGGCCGGTGTAGGCCTCGAACATGGCGTCGAGCACGCCCTCGGGGAAGAGCTCCTCGACGGCGTCCCAGGTCAGCCGCAGCCGGCCCTCGTCCTCGGAGATCTGGTGGTCCAGCCAGACCTGCGGGGTCTGGGTGATGGTGTGGGCGACCTCGGCGCCCAGCTCGCGGAGCACCTGGCTGCCGCCCACGCCGTCGGCGCCGAGCTCACTGGTGAAGACGACCGGCATGGCCGCCTCGGCGACCCCGCGCCGGCGGGCGAGTTCGCCGCCGACCCGGACGCCGCTGACCAGCTGGTGGTCGAGGTCCTCCCAGAGCCGGTCCTGCAGCCGGCGGGCCCGGTCGGCGAAGGAGCCGGCGGTGGCGCCGTCCACCTCGAAGAGGCTGAGCGCGGTGAAGTCGCCGACCATGGCGGCCAGGTCGGGGTGGTCGCCGACCCGGTTGAACAGGGTGAGGTTGAGGGTGAAGCGGTCGGCCGTCGACCAGGTGCCGATCACGGTGGCGTAGGCGGCCAGCGCGAGCGCCGACGGGGTGACCCGGCCGGCGGCGGCCCGGCTCTTCAGCCGCTCCCACAGCTCGGCGGGCAGGTGCGCCTCGCGGCGGCGGAACCTGGTCTCGGCCAGCTCCTCGGGGCGCCGCGCCAGCGGCAGCGCGGGGGCGGGCGGCAGGGTGTCCAGGCGGCCGTGCCAGTAGTCGAGGTCGCGCTGCAGGGCCGGGCCCCGGCGGCGGTCCTGCTCGGCCAGCACGTAGTCGCGGAAGGAGAGTTCGAACGGGCTCGGGTCGAGCGTGCCCTGGTAGACGGCGAGCAGTTCGCGCAGCAGGATCTGCACGCTGCCGCCATCGGCGATCAGGGTGTCGATGCTCAGGTGCAGCCGGACATCGGCACCCGCGGTGCGGCTGGCGCGCAGCTCGAACAGCGGCCAGGCGTCGGCCGGCAGCACCTGGTGCGACATCCGGGCGCGGGTCCCGGTGAGGTGCTCGGCCCGGTCCCGCTCCGGCAGCTCGCGCAGGTCGTCGACGGTCAGCTCGTACGCGGGCACCTCGGGCAGGACGCGCTGGGTGCCGTCCTCGCCGAAGACCAGGCGCAGGGCGTCGTGCCGCAGCACCATCGACCGCCAGGCGTCCTGGAGGCGCAGCGGGTCGACGTCGGCGACGTCCACCTCCAGGTAGAGGTGGCAGGCGACGTCGCCGCCGACGGCGCCGCTGCGGCCGATCCAGTAGGCGCGCTGGACGTCGGTGAGCGGGAAGGGCTCGTGCCGGCGGGCCGGGTCGGGGAGCAGCGCGGTCCGCTCGGCGGGCGCCTCGGCGGCCCCGTCCGTGCCCAGCGCGTCCACGGCCCGGGCCAGCGCGGCCACGGTCGGCGAGTCGAACAGGGTGCGCAGCGGCAGCTGCACGTTCAGCCCGTCGCGGATGCCGGCGACCATCCGGGCGGCCAGCAGCGAGTGACCGCCGAGCTCGAAGAAGTCCTCCCCGGTGCCGACCTCGTCGAGGCCGAGGGCCTCGCGCCAGATCGCGGCGATCCGCTCCTCGGTGGGCGTGGCCGGCGGGGTGCGGTCGCGGCCGGCGGCGGGCACGGACTCGGGCGCGGGCAGCGCCGCCCGGTCGACCTTGCCGTTGCCGGTGAGCGGCAGCGCGTCGAGCGCGATGAAGCGGGACGGGATGAGGAAGCCGGGCAGTTGCCCGGCCAGGGCGGCCCGCA
Organism: Kitasatospora sp. NPDC034023; assembly: GCF_055575795.1. Taxonomy (NCBI): domain Bacteria; kingdom Bacillati; phylum Actinomycetota; class Actinomycetes; order Kitasatosporales; family Streptomycetaceae; genus Kitasatospora; species Kitasatospora sp. NPDC034023. The sequence continues at coordinate 93,411 of NZ_JBVIRY010000033.1, read as the reverse complement.
GCTCGGCCGGGGCCGGCGGCGCGGCCGGGTCCGCGGGCACCAGGTAGGCGGCCAGCGCGGCCCGGGAGGTGCCCAGGCCGTAGGCGGTCACCACGCACTGGCGGATCCCGGGCAGCGCGGTGAGCGCGGCCTCCACCTCGCCGGTCTCGATCCGGAAGCCGCGGATCTTGACCTGGTGGTCGTTGCGCGACAGGTACTGGATCCGGCCGTCGGGGCGGGTGCGGACCAGGTCGCCGGTGCGGTACAGCCGCCCCGTTCCGGCGCCGGCCGCCTCGGGGTCGGTGACGAACCGTTCGTCGGTCAGCTCGGGGCGGTCGAGGTAGCCGGCCGTCACGCCCGCGCCGCCGATCAGGAGTTCGCCGGGCACGCCGACGGGCACCCGGCGCCCGTACGGGTCGAGGACCCGGACGGTGGTGCCGGCGATCGGGCGGCCGACGGTGACCAGGCCCTCCTGCGGGTCGACCTCGTCGGTGGTGGACCAGACGGTGGTCTCGGTCGGCCCGTACATGTTGAGGATCCGGCCGTCGAGGTGCCCGGCCAGGCGGCGCACCAGGTCGGCGTCGAGGGCCTCGCCGCCGAGCAGCAGCCGGCGCAGGCCGCGCAGCGCCTCCGGGTCGGCCTCGTCCAGCAGGGTGCGGGCCCGCGAGGGGGTGCACTGCAGGTGGGTGACGCCGTGGGCGCGGATCAGCGCGGTCAGCTCGCTGTCGGCCGGGCCGGTGGCGGCGGGTGCGGTGGCCGCGGTGCGGCGCAGCTCCGCCAGCCGGGGCAGGGCGGCCAGCGCGACGTCGGTGTCGACGCCGAAGTCGACCAGGCAGCCGATCTCGTCGACCCCGATCTCGGCCAGCCGGTGCACCAGCGGCAGGCACTCCTCGGCGGTACCGATCAGCGAGCCGTGGCCGAGGTAGCGGGCGCAGGCGTGGTCGAGCAGCGCCTCCTGGTCCTCCGCGGTGAAGTCGCTGCTGCGGACGTCCATGCCGAGGCTGCGGGCCAGGTTCTCGATCAGGCCGACCGAGCTGCGCAGGTAGTCCCGGAACGGCTGCCAGGCGTGCGCCCGGACGTCGGCCGGGTCGGCGCCGAGGTAGCTGTGCAGCATCAGGGTGACGTGCGGCTCGCCGGCGTGGCCGGCCTCCCGCCAGGCCTCGCGGTACAGGGCGATCTTCTCGGCGAGGTCCTCGGTGCTCTGGCCCAGCAGGTGGGTGAGCAGCCGGGCGCCGACCCGGCCGGCCGTGCGGCAGGTCTCGGGGTTGCCGGAGGAGGTGAGCCAGTACGGCAGTTCGGCCTGGACCGGGCGGGGCAGCACCTCGACGTCGACGGTGCGGCCGCCGGGCCCCTCGAAGGGGAGTCGCTCGCCGCGCCACAGCCGCCGGACCTGCTCGATGCCGCTGACGGTGAGCGCCTGGCGGTCCTGGTAGGCGTCCTTGGCGAGGACGAAGTCGTCGGCGTGCCAGCCCGAGGCGAAGGAGAGGCCGACCCGGCCGCCGGACAGGTTGTCGACGACCGACCACTCCTCGGCCACCCGCACGGGGTGGTGCAGCGGCAGCACCACGCTGCCGGCCCGGATGCCGATCCGCTCGGTCGCCCGGGCGATCGCGGCGGCCAGCACCGAGGGGGCCGGGAACGGCCCGCCGAAGGCGTGGAAGTGCCGCTCGGGGAGCCAGACCGCGGAGAAGCCGTTGGTGTCGGCGAAGCGGGCGCCGTCCAGCAGCAGCCGGTACTGCTCGGGGCCGGGCTCGGCCCCGGCGGTGCCGCTGGCGAAGTAGAACAGGCTGAACTCGGGGACGGCCCGGTCGGCCCGGGGCGCCGGGGCGGTGGTCGGGGCGGGCAGCGCCGCCCCGGGGTCGGGGTTGACCACGACCCGGTGGCCCCGGCTGAGGGTCCAGAGCAGTTCCAGGACGGAGATGTCGAAGGAGACGCTGGTGACGGCCAGCCAGGTTGACGGCTCGGCGGCGGCGGTGCCGTCGGTGGCCTCGGCGCCGTCGGTGGCCTCGGCGCCGTCGGTGCCGTCCGCGCTGTCCGTGCCGTCCGCGTCCTCGGCGAGCACGCGGTCCATCGCCGCCAGGAAGGCGGTGAGGTTGCGGCGCAGGACCACGACGCCCTTGGGGCGGCCGGTCGAGCCGGAGGTGTGGATGACGTAGGCGGGCGCGTCCGGGTCCACCGGCGCGGGTTCGGCGGACGCGTTCCCGGCCGGGGCGGGGGCGTCCAGGTCGAGCAGCGGGGCACCGGCCGGCGCCGCGTCCCGGGTCGCGGCGTGCACCAGCACGGCGGTGGGCCGGGCGTCCTCGACCACGTGGGCCAGCCGGGCGGCCGGGTAGTCGGGGTCCAGCGGCAGGTAGGCGGCGCCGGCCCGGAGCACGGCGAGCATGGCGGCCGGCAGGTCGGTGCCGCGGCGCAGGCACAGGCCGACCCGGTCGCCGGGGCGCACCCCGGCGGCGCGCAGCCGGACGAGCAGCTCGTCGACCCGGGCGTCCAGGGCGGCGTAGGTCAGGGCCTGGTCCGGGCGGCCGCCGGGCAGCACGGCCTCGGCGCCGGGGCGGGTGCGGACGGCCTCGGCGAAGGCCGTCACGATGTCCACGGCGTCCTCGGGCAGCGGCCCGCCGTCCCCGGCGGCGGCCAGCAGGGCCTGCTCCACGGGGGTGAGCGCGAGCAGTTCGGACAGCCGCAGGCCGGGGTCGGCGGCGCCGCCGGCGAGCACCCGCCGCAGCGCCTCGGTCAGCTCGCGCACGGTGTCGTCGTCGAACAGGTCCCGGCTGAACTCGCAGACGCCGGCGGTGAGTCCGCCGTCCCGGGCGAGTTCCAGACTGAGGTCGGTGCGGCACAGCCCGTTGTCCAGGTCGACGAGCTCGACGCCGACCCCGGGCAGGTCGATGTCCGGGGCGGGGACGTTCCGGTAGCCGAACTGCACCTGGTAGAGCGGGGCGTGGCTGAGGTCGCGGTCCGGGCGCAGCTCGCGGACCAGGCGCTCGAAGGGCACCTGGGCGTGGGCGAGCGCGCCGAGGGCGGTCTCCCGGACCCGGTCGAGCAGCTCGCCGAAGGTCGGGTCGCCGGAGAGGTCCGAGCGCAGCACCAGGCTGTTGACGAACATGCCGACCAGGCCGACGAGTTCGGGCCGGTCGCGGCCCGCGGTGGGCACGCCGACCAGCACGTCCTGCCGGCCGGAGTGGCGCATCAGGACGGCCTGCCAGGCCGCCAGGGTGACCATGAACGGGGTGGCCCGGGCGGTGCGCGCGGCCTGCTCCACGGCCTCGGTGGTGGCGGCGTCCAGGGTGAAGTGCACCCGGCCGCCCCGGTGGCTGGGCACGGCCGGCCGGGGCCGGTCGGTGGCCAGTTCCAGGACGTGCGGGGCGCCGTCCAGGCGCTCGCGCCAGTAGGCGAGCGGCTCGGCCAGCGCGCCGTCGGTGAGTTCGGCGCGCTGCCACTGCGCCCAGTCGGCGTACTGCACCGTGAGCGGCCCGGGCACCGGGCCGCCTTCGCGGAAGGCCCGGTAGCGGGCGCAGAGTTCCTCCACCAGCACCGAGCGGGACCAGGCGTCGCCGACCAGGTGGTGGTTGACCACGACCAGCAGGGCGCGCTCCGGCGCGGAGCGGATCAGCAGGGCGCGCAGCAGCGGGCCGTGCTCCGGGTCGAACGGCAGGGCCGCCTCCCGCTCGGCGAGTTCGCGCTCCCGCTGCTCGCTCCAGTCGGCCTCGCCGTCCTGCGGCTCGACCACCCGCAGGACCGGGCCGGTGTGCTCCAGCACCCGCTGCACCGGGCCGTCGGCACCGTCGGCGACGACGGTGCGCAGCGCCTCGTGCCGCTCCACCAGGCCGGTCAGCGCGGCCTCCAGGGCGGCGACGTCCAGCGCGCCGGTGAGGCGCAGTCCGACGTACTCGTTGAACACCCCGAGGCCGGGGGTGAGCTGCTCCACGAACCAGAGCCGCTCCTGGCCGAAGGACAGCGGCGCGGGCACCGAGCGGTCGCGCGGCGGCAGCGTCGGCGCGGCGCCGGGACCGGCGGGACCGGCGGCGGTGGGGCCGGTGGCGGTGGGGCCGGTGGCGGTGACCGGGGCCGTGCCGGCGCGGCCCCGGGCGCGCGCCTCGAAGGCGGCGCGCTGCTCGGGGGTGAGCCGGGCGAGGCGGTCCTCGCGGCCCTTGGGGTTGCGGCCTGCGGGGTTGGTCACTGCTGCTCCAGTTCGGCGATGATGCGGTCTTCGATCTCGACGGCGAGGTCGGCGATGCGGCCGCCCTCGAAGAAGACCCGGGCGGGGACGTCGACCTCGAACTCGGCCCGCAGCCGGGCCGCGACCTGGGCGGCCAGCAGCGAGTGGCCGCCGAGCTCCAGGAAGTCGTCCTCCACCCCGACCCGGTCGAGGCCGAGCAGTTCGGCGTAGATCTCGGCCAGGCGCTCCTCGGTCGCGGTGGCCGGGGCGGTGTACGGGGTGGCGAGCTCGGGGCGGGGCAGGGCGGCCGTCCGGGGCAGGTCGGCGGCCGGGGCGGCGGAGGTCCGCAGGGTGCCGTCGGTGATCCCGGCGCCGACCCGGGCCACCACGGCCCGGCCGGCCGGGCCGTCGAGCAGGGCGGCGAAGGCGCGGGCGCCCTGCTCGGGGGTGAGCGCGCCGGCCAGCATCTCGGCCTGGAAGGCCCGCAGGGCCTCGGGGACCTCGGCCTGGTCGGCCATGCCGACCTGGGCCCACATGTCCCAGTCGACGGCCACCGCGAACCGCTCGCCGCGCGCGGCCTCGGCCTCCGCGACGGCGGCCAGGTAGGCGTTGGCGGCCGCGTAGTCGCACTGGCCGTAGGTCGGGATCAGGGTGGCGAGCGAGGAGCAGAGCACCAGCACCTCGGCCTCGCCGGGCCGCAGCGCGGCCAGCAGGTGGCGCAGGCCCGCGGTCTTCGGGGCGAGCACCGTGCGCATGCTGTCGTCGGAGCGCAGCTCCACCGAGCCGCCGCCGGGCACACCGGCCGCGTGGATCACGCCGTCGATCCGTCCGAAGGCGGACCGGGCCTGCTCCAGCGCCCGGTCGAGCGCCTCGGCGTCGGTGACGTCGGCGCGCACGGTCAGCACCTCGGCGCCGGCCGCGCGCAGTCCGGCCAGGGCGGTCTCGGCGGTCTCGCCGCCGGCCCCGCGGCCGAGCAGGACGAGCCGGGCGACGCCGGCGCCGGCCAGGTAGCGGGCCAGGGTCAGGCCGATCCCGCCGAGGCCGCCGGTGATCAGCCAGGTGCTGTCGGCGCGCACCCGGGCCGGGGCGGCGGGGACGGGCCGCTCGGCGCGCTCGACGGTGCGGGCGAGCAGGGCGCCGTCGCGCAGGGCCAGCAGCGGGGCCGGGCCGGTGAGCACGGCGCGCACCACCGCGGTGGCGGACGCCTCGTCGAGGACGGTCCCGGCGGCGAGGTCGACCTGGGTGCAGCGCAGGTTGCGGTACTCCTCGCCGAACACCTGGACCGGGCCGCTGAGCAGGGCCGCGGCGGGCCGGGGCCGCTCGCCGGGGGCGGCCGGGAAGGCGCCGGCGGTGACCACGCCGAGGCGCACCTCGTGCACCACGCTCTCGGCGGACATCGCCCGGGCGAGGTGGACCAGGCCGAAGTAGCCGTCGGTCTCGTCCGCGGTCTCGTCCAGTCCCCAGCCGTACAGGACGGCGGTGGGCGTGCGGACCAGGGCGCGCAGGTCGGCGAGCAGCTTGGCGTACTGGGCCGGGTCGGCCGGGTCGAGCTCGTAGACGCCCCGGCGCACCCGGCGGTAGCCGGCGCCGGGCTGGACGGTGGTGACGATCTGGCCGCGCGCGGTCAGCAGGTCGACCAGCGGCTGGGCGGTGCCGGCCCGGTCCAGCAGGACCAGCCAGGTCTGGCGGCGCCCGCTCAGCGGGTCTGCCTCGGCCGTCGGCCCGGCCGGCGGGTGCCAGCCGATGGTGGCGTGTACCGCGTCGGGGTCCGAGGCGGGCAGCGCGGTGGCGGGCGCCCGGCCGGGGATGGCGGGCTCGATCCAGTGCGGCAGCCGCTCGAAGGGGTAGCCGGGCAGGTCGGCGGGGCGGGCGGCGTCGAGCGGCTCCCAGTCGACCGGGGCGCCGTGCGTCCACAGGCTGCCGAGGGCGAGCACGGCGCTGCCGGGCTCGTCCTCCGGGCCGCGGCGGCCTCGGGTGGGCAGCGGCGGCTGGGCGAGCCGCGCCGCGGCGGTGCCCTCGGCGGCGGAGCGGGCCAGGTCGGTCAGGACGCTGCCGGGGCCGGTCTCCACCAGCACCATCCGCTCGTCGAGCGCGGCCAGGCGGGTGAGCCCGTCGTGGAAGCGGACCGGGGAGAGCATCTGGCGGGTCCAGTACGTGGGGTCGGTGGCCTGCTCCGGGGTGATCCAGTCGCCGGTGAGGTTGGAGAGGAACGGCACGGTGGGTTCGCGCAGCGTCACCTTGGCCAGCTCGGCGGCGAACTGTTCGGCGGCCGGGGCGCACAGGGCGCTGTGGAAGGCCCGGTCCACCGGCAGCGCGAGGGCGCGCAGGCCGCGCTCGCCGAGTTCGGCGGCGGCGCGCCCGGCGGCCTCGGGAGTGCCGGACAGCACGGTGGCGGCCGGACCGTTGACGGCGGCGAGGTCCAGGCCGTGCCGGGCGGCGAGTTCGGCGGCGGCCGCCTCGTCCAGCGGGACGGCCAGCATCGCGCCGGGCGCGGTGGCCTCCATCAGCCGGCCGCGGGCGGCGACCAGGGCGAGCGCCTCGGGCAGGTCGAGGACGCCGGAGAGCAGCGCGGCGGTGTACTCGCCCAGGCTGTGGCCGAGCAGGGCGGCCGGGCGCACGCCCCAGTGCCGCCACAGCGCGGCCATGGCGTGGCCGACCGCGAGGACGGCGGGCTGGGTGACGGAGCTGCGGCGCAGCTGCTCGGCGTCTCCGTCGCGGAGCAGCTCGACCAGGTCGAGGCCCAGGTGCGGGCGCAGCAGGTCGGCGGCCTCGTCCAGGGCGGTGCGGAACACCGGGTGCGCCGCGTGCAGGCCGAGGGCCATGCCCGGGTACTGGGCGCCCTGGCCGGGCAGCAGGAAGGCGACGGGCGCGGCGCCCTGGCCGGCGCGGGCCCGGACGGACTCCCGGCGGCCGCCCCCGCGCAGCGCGGCGATCGCGCCGGCGGTGTCCCGGGCGACCACGACCCGGCGCTGGACCAGTCGGCGGCGGCCGGTGCGCAGGGTACGGGCGACGTCCGCGAGCGGGCGGTCCGGGTGGGCGGCGAGGTCCTCGGCGAGTCGCTCGGCGGCGGCGTCCAGGGCGGTGCCGGTGCGGGCGGACAGCGGCAGGGCCACCGGGACGGCGGTCGGCTCGGCGGCCTCCCGGGCGGCCGCCGCGGGGGCCTGCTCCAGGATCAGGTGGGCGTTGGTGCCGCCGATGCCGAAGGCGCTGACGGCGGCCCGGCGCGGACCCTCGGCGACCGGCCAGTCGGTGAGGTCGGCGGGGACGAAGAACGGGCTGTCGGCCAGGCCGAGTCCGGGGTTGACGGACTCGGCGTGCAGGCTGGCCGGGATCCGGCCGCTGCGGACGGCCAGGATGGTCTTGATCAGGCCGGTGATGCCCGCGGCGGTGTCCAGGTGGCCGAGGTTGGACTTGACCGAGCCGAGGCCGCACCAGCCGGTGGCCGAGCGCAGCTCGGCGTCCTGCTCGGCGCGGAAGGCGGCGGTGAGCGCCTCGACCTCGATCGGGTCGCCGATCGGGGTGCCGGTGCCGTGTGCCTCGACGTAGCCGATGGTGTCCGGGGCGACGCCCGCGACGGACAGCGCCTCGCGGATCACCGCGGTCTGCCCGGCCACCCCGGGGGCGGTGTAACCGGCCTTGTTGGCACCGTCGTTGTTGACGGCCGAGCCGAGGATGACGGCGTGCACCCGGTCGCCGTCGGCGAGCGCGTCGGCGAGGCGCTTGAGCACCACGACGCCCGCGCCGTTGCCGAAGACCGTGCCGGCGGCCTCGGCGCCGAAGGGCCGGCAGTGCCCGTCCGGGGACTCGATGCCGCCGGGCACCGGCAGGTAGCCGGAGCGGTTCGGCACGGTGACGGTGACGCCGCCGGCCAGGGCGAGGTCGCACTCCTCGGAGAGCAGGCTCTGCACCGCGAGGTGCACCGCCACCAGCGAGGTCGAGCAGGCGGTCTGCACGCTGACCGCCGGGCCGCGCAGGTTGAGCTTGTACGCGGCCCGGGCGGCCAGTTGGTCGGGCTGGTTGCCCTGGAAGAGCATCGGCACGCCGAGCGAGTCCCGCAGGTCGGTGCGCGGCAGCAGGTTGTGGATCAGGTAGGTGCTCAGCAGCGATCCGGCGTAGACCGCGACCGGCCCGGGCGCCCGGTCGGGGTCGCAGCCCGCGTCCTCCAGCGCCGCCCAGGCGCACTCCAGGAAGATCCGCTGCTGGGGGTCGATGACCGAGGCCTCCAGCGCGTTGTAGCCGAACAGCTGGGAGTCGAAGCCGGCGACGTCCGACAGCACGCCCTTGGCGGCCACGTACCCGGGCTTGCCCGACTGGTCGTCCGGCACCCCGTCGGCCCGCAGCTCCTCCGGACCGAAGCGGCTGATCGCCTCGGTGCCGGCGGCCAGCAGCTCCCACAGCGCGTCGACGGAATCGGCTCCGGGGAAGCGGCCCGCGAGGCCGACGACGGCGACCCGGCCGTCGGTCTCGGCCGGGTCGGGAAGGACCGGCTGTGCGTTCAAGGTGTTCTCCGTGGTGTGGTGGGCTCCGCGCGCGGCGGGGCGGGCAGGACCGGGGACGACCGGGTACGACCGGGGCTCAGACCGCCATCAGGTAGCGCTGGAAGCGGGGCATGAGGATCTCCAGGGCCCGGACCTCGACGGGCGTCAGCTCGGGGTGCCAGACGTCCCAGAGCAGGACGGCACGCTGCTGGGTGCCCTTGTTCCACGCCTCGTGGATGAAGCTGTCGTCGAAGAGGATCACCTTGCCCTCCTCCCAGCCGCGCTCGTCGTCGGCGACCTTGATGGCGCAGCCGGGCGGGACGATCAGCGGCAGGTGCGCGGTGAGCAGCAGGTTCACGCCGCCGGTGTGCGGGGTGATGTGCACGCCGGGGTTGAGGATGGTGAACATGCCGTCGCGCGGCCCGTGCGGGGTCGCGGACACGGCCGCGTGGGTCTCGGGGCAGCGCTCCCGGACCTCGTCGCGCCACTGCCCGTTGCGGTACAGCTGGTAGGTGTCCCAGCCCTGCCAGCCGAGCTCCTTGGTGTACAGGTCCTCGTACGGGGCGAAGCGGGCCTGCTCCTCGCGCAGCGCCAGGAACTCCGCCTTGATCGCCTGGTACGACTCCTCCACCCGTGCCACCCAGGGCAGTTCGGCGGTGTCGTGCCAGGGCAGGGCGCTGATCCCGGGGAAGAACAGCCGGGTCGGCTCCTGGTCCTCGTGCAGGTACTCGGGGGCCTGCTCCCCGGTGAGGATGCGCAGGCACTCCTCGACCCGCTCCAGCCCCTCGGTGCCGAGGGCGCCGTGCAGTTCCGTCATCACGCTCTGGACGTCCATGGATTCAGTCCCTCCCTGTCGGTGTGTACCGGTCGGCGGCGTCCGCCCCCTCGGCCCGGTCCCGGGCCTCGCGGCGGGCCCTGGCCCGGGCGCGGACGGCGTTCTGCCGACGCTCGCCGCGCGGTTCGGCGGTGGCGGCCGGGGTCCGGCCGTCCGCGGTGCCGGTGCCGTCGGTGAGGCCGGCCGCGAACTCGGCGATGGTCGGCCGGCCGAAGACGTCGACCAGCCGGACCGGCCGGTCCAGCCGGCGGGCCAGCTCCAGCTGGAGCCGGGCGGCCAGCAGCGAGTCGCCGCCGGCTTCGAAGAAGTTGGTGTGCCGGCCCACCGGGCCGCCGCCCAGCAGCTGTTGCCAGGCGTCGGCGACGAGCTGTTCGACGCCGGCCAGCGGGGTGGCGTCGGCGGGCCGCGCGGCGGCCTCGGGGAGCGGCAGCCGGGCCCGGTCCCGCTTGTTGGTGCGGGTCCTGGGCAGCGCGGCCAGCAGCATCACGGTGTCCGGCACCACCGCGGCGGGCAGCCGTTCGGCCAGGTGCGCCCGCAGGTCGGCGCCGGTGACCCCGGGGGCGGCGACCGCGTAGCCCACCAGCCGTCGGGCCGAGCCCTCGCCGTGCGCGGCGGCGGCGGCCTCGCGCACCCCGGGGTGCAGCTCCAGCAGGGCCTCGATCTCCTCCAGCTCGATCCGGTTGCCGCGGATCTTCAGCTGGCTGCCGATCCGGCCGGTGAACGCCAGTTCGCCGTCCGGCAGTCGGCGGCCGAGGTCCCCGGTGCGGTACAGCCGGCCGCCGTCCTCCCAGGGGTCGGCGACGTAGGCCCGCTCGCTCTCCTCGGGCCGGCGGTGGTAGGAGCCGGCCAGCAGGTCGCTGCGCAGGTGGATCTCGCCGACCACCCCGACCGGGCAGAGCCGGCCGCGGTGGTCCAGGACGACGGCCTCGCGGCCCGGGATGGGCAGGCCGATCGGCACCCCGTTGGGGAACTCCTCGCCCGGGGCCAGCTCCCGGTGGGTCGCCAGCACGCACTCGGTGGGCCCGTACAGGTTGTGCAGCCGGGGCCGGTCGGGGCGGTGCGCCCAGGCGGCGGCCAGGGCCACCGGGAGCACCTCGCCGGCCATCAGCACGTGCTCCAGGTCGGGCAGCTGCGTGCCGGTGGCGTCCAGTGCCTCGGTGACCAGCTGGAAGAAGGCCGGGACGGTCTGGATCTGGGTGATCCGCTCGGCCCGCAGCCACTCGGCCACCGCCAGCGGGTCGCGGCGCAGCCCGTCCGGCGGCAGGCAGAGCACCGCCCCCGAGCAGAGCGCGGCGAACACCTCGGTGTACGCGGCGTCGTACGTGAACGGCGCCCACTGGGCGATCCGGCTGTCCGGGCGGATGCCGAAGCGCTCGCGCTGCCAGTCGGCGAACTGGGCGAGCGCCGCGTGCGGCAGGGCGATGCCCTTGGGGGTGCCGGTGGAACCGGAGGTGTAGACCAGGCAGAGCGGGTCGCCGGGGTCCGCGGGGGAGGCGGCCGGGGCGGGGCCGGCGGGGGTCGCGGCGTCCGGCGGGCACGGGTCGAGGGTCTCGACCGGGACGCCGGCGAAGCCCCCGTCCTCCGCGCGCAGCCCGGGGTGGCGGGCCAGGGCCGCCTCGGCGGCCAGCAGGCAGACCGGTTCGGCGTCGGCCAGCAGGGTCGTCAGCCGGGCGTCCGGGTCGGCCGGGTCGAGCACCGCGAAGGCGGCGCCGGTCTTGGCGACGCCGAGGATCGCGGCGGTCTGCACCGGGCCGGCGGGCAGCAGCACCGAGACGAACCGGCCGGGTCCGGCGCCGTGCGCCAGCAGCCGGGTCGCGACGGCGTCGCTCCAGGCGTCCAGCTGCCGGTAGTCCACCGTCAGGCCGTAGGCGCGGATCGCGGGCGCGTCCGGGTGGGCGGCCGCCCGGGCCCGGAACAGCTCGGTCACCGACCGGGCGTGCCCGGCGCGCACCCGGCCGGCCGGGCGGGCCGGTACGGGGGAGGGCAGGGCCGGGTCGGCGAGCTCGACCGCGTCCAGCGGGGCGTCGGGCGCGGCCAGCGCGGCTCGCAGTAGGGCGTCGAGGTGCCGGGCGAACCGGGCGGCGAAGTCCGGGCCGAAGCGGTCCGCGGCGTACTCCAGGCCGCCGTCGATCCGGTCGGGGTGCTCGTCCAGGGCCAGCGTGAGGTCGTACTTGGCGGTGCCGGTGGGCAGTTGCCGCAGCACGCCGGTGGCCTCGCCCAGCCGGAGTCCGGCCGGCGGCGCGTCCTGGAACACCAGCGAGGCCTGCGCCAGGGTGGGCCGGCCCGGTTCGCGGGGCAGGCCGAGGCCGGCCACCAGCCGGTCGAAGGCGACCAGCGGACGGCCCAGGTCGGCCGCCAGCGCCCGCCCGGTGCGGGCTACCAGTTCGGCGAAGGACGGTACGCCGGACAGGTCCACCCGCACCGGCAGGGTGTTCACCAGGGAGCCGACCAGCGGCTCCAGTTCGGGCCGGTCCCGGTTGGCCACCGGGACGCCGACGACCACGTCGTCGCTGCCCGCGTAGCGGCCCAGCAGGGCCGCGTACACCGAGAGCAGCACGGTGAACGGCGTGGTGCGCAGGCGCGCCGCGCCCTCGCGCAGTGCGGCCGTCAGCTCCGGTGCCAGCGCGACCGGCAGGGTCTCGCCGGAGCCGACCGGCCGGGTCAGGGCGGGTACGTCGGTGGGCAGGTCCAGCACCCCGGGGTGCCCGTCGAGCCGCTCCAGCCAGTAGTCCAGCTGCGCCTGACGGTCCGTCACGGCCTGCGCGGCGGCGAGGCCGGCCGCGTGGTCGGCGAAGCCCGGCTCCAGCGCGGCCGGCGGCTCGGCCAGGCCGAGGCGCGCGGCGTAGAGCGCGGCCAGCTCGCGCACGGCCACCCCGATGGACCAGCCGTCCACGGCGAGGTGGTGCGCGGTGCACAGCAGCACCGAGCGCTCGGGGCCGATGCGGACCAGGGTGAGCCGCAGCAGCGGCCCGGCGGCCAGGTCGAAGGGCCGGACCGCCTCGGCGCGGGCGAGCGCGGGCACCTCCCCGGGCGTCGCGTCCAGCACCGCGAGGGCCGGTACGGCGGTCGGCGCGAGCAGCAGGACCGGGCCCTCCTCCCGCAGTTCGCAGCGGGCGGCCAGCACCGGGTGGCGCGCCACCAGGTCGGCGAAGGCGCCCTGCAGGGCGTCCCGGTCCACCGGGCCGGTCAGCTCCAGCGCGGCCGGCAGGTGGTAGGCGGGCGAGTCCGGGTCGAGCCGGTGCAGCAGCCACAGCTGGCGCTGCTGGTCGGTCATCGGGACGGTGTCGGGCGCGGACCCGGCGGTGCGGGCGGCCGGGCCGGGGGTGGCCGGCCGGGTGCGGGCCAGCGCGGCCGGCGTGGGGTCGGTGTAGAACTCGGCGAGCGAGGGCGCGCCGCCGAACCGGGCCCGGACCCGGCCGAGCAGCCGGGTGGCGGCGATGGAGTTGCCGCCCGCGGCGAAGAAGTCGTCGGTGGTGCCGACCCGTTCGGCGGGCAGGCCCAGCACCTCGGCCCAGAGCGCGACGGCGGCCCGCTCGGCCTCGCTGACCGGCTCGGTCCGCCGCGCGGCGGCGAACTCGCCGACCCGGCGCAGCAGTTCGGGCCGGTCGACCTTGCCGCTGGTGTTCAGCGGCAGTGCGGGCAGCACGGCGATCGTGCCGGGCACGGCGGCCGCGGGCAGCCGCTCGCGCAGGTGACGGCGCAGCGACTCGGGCAGGGCGTCGTCCCCGGGCAGCGCGTCGTCCTCGGGCTGGGCGTCGTCCTCGGGCAGGGCGTCGTCCCCGGGCAGGGCGTCGTCCTCGGCGCGGGCGGTGACGAAGGCGACCAGTCGGGGGCCGGCCGGCTGCTGCCGGTCCACCACCACGGCCGCCTGGCGGACCGCGGGGTGGGCGCCCAGCAGGGCCTCCACCTCGCCGACCTCGATCCGGTGACCGAGGATCTTGACCTGCTGGTCGGCCCGGCCGAGTACCAGGATCCGGCCGTCCGCGAGGTGCCGGGCCAGGTCGCCGGTGCGGTAGACGGTGCCGCCGGCCGGGTCGACCGGGTCGGGCACGAAGGCGGCGGCGGTGAGCTCGGGGCGGTTGCGGTACCCGGCGCTCACGCCGGCCCCGCCGATCACCAGTTCGCCGACGGCGCCGCGCGGCACCGGCCGCAGCCGCCGGTCGAGGACGTAGCAGACCGTGTCGGCGACCGGGCGGCCGACCGTGACGGGCTCGCCGGAGCGCACCCGTCCGACGGTGGACCAGATGGTGGTCTCAGTGGGCCCGTACAGGTTCCACAGCTCCGCGCAGCGGGTCAGCAGCCGTTCGGCGAGGTCGCCGTCCAGGGCCTCGCCGCCGCACAGCGCCCGCAGTTCGGGCCGGCCCGGCCAGCCGCCGTCCAGCAGTCCGCGCCAGAGCGAGGGGGTGGCCTGCATCGCGGTGGCGCCGCTGCTCTCCAGCAGGGCGCCGAGCGCCTCGGCGTCCCGGACGCTCGCGCGCGGGGCGACCACGACCCGGCCACCGGCCAGCAGCGGGGCGAACAGCTCCAGGACCGAGATGTCGAAGGTGATCGAGGTGACGGCGAGCAGGGTGTCCTCGGGGCCGAGGCCCGGCTCGGCGGAGACCACGCTGTGCAGCAGGTTGGCCACGCAGCCGTGCGGCACCGCGACGCCCTTGGGCAGCCCGGTGGAGCCCGAGGTGTACATCAGGTACGCGAGGTCCTCGGGCGCGGGGCCGGGCGTCGGGGCGGTGGTCGGCTCCGCACCCTCGGCCAGCAGCGCGGCCGGGTCGGCGGCGGGCAGGCCCGGGAGGCCGTCGCCGACCAGCAGCCGGGCGCCGCTGTCGGTGAGCACGTGCTCGGCACGCGCGGCGGGCATGGCCTCGTCGAGGGGGACGAGGACGGCGCCGGCCCGCCAGATGCCGACGATCAGCGGCACCAGTGCGGCGGCACGGTCCACCCGCAGGGCCACCCGGTCGCCGGGCAGCACGCCGTGCCGGGTGGTCAGCCGGTGGGCGACCCGGTCGGCGGCCGCGTCGGCGCCGGCCCGGGTGTAGGCGGTGCCGGGGGACTCGACGGCCGGTGCGGCGCCGTCCCGCCGGGCGAGCCCGGCCAGCGCCTCGGGGACGGTGGCCCAGCCGCGTGCGCCGTCGGGCGCCCGGTTGAAGTCGGTCAGGACCTGGTGGCGGCGGTGCTCGGAGAGCACCGGCAGCTCGGTCAGCGGCCGGTCCGGGTCGTCCACGGCGGCTTCCAGCAGGCACAGCAGCGAGTCCGCGAAGTCGGCGGCCGTCTCGGGGGCGAGCAGCGCGGTGCGGTACTCCAGGGTGGCGTCCAGCGCGCCCGAGGGGCGTGGCCGGAGGAAGAAGGTCAGGTCGTACTTGGCGGTGCCGCTGTGCGAGGGCGCGGGGGTGGTCCGGACGCCGGGCAGCTCCAGGGTGGTGGTGGGGCCGCTGTGGAAGGAGTACATCAGCTGGAACAGCGGGGTCCGCCCGCCGGCGGCGCGGCCGAGGCGCTCCACCACCAGGTCGAACGGGGTGTCCCGGTGCCGGAGGTCGGCCTTCAGCTGCCGGCGGGTGCGGGCCAGGGCCTGCCGGAAGCCGGGCTCGCCGCCGAGGTCGCCGCGGTGGGCCACGATGTTGAGCAGCGGGCCGACCACGCCGGCCAGGGCGGTCCGGTTGCGGGTCGCCACCGGCATGCCGACCACCAGGTCGTGCTGGCCGGTCCAGCGGGCGGCGGTGGCGCAGAAGGCGGTGAGCAGCACCGTGGACAGGCTGGCGAGTTCGGCCCGGCCGAAGGCGCTGAGCCGGGCCGCCAGTTCGGCGGGGACGGTGAAGTGGTGCAGCGCCCCGGCGACCGGGTCGCCGCCCCGGCCGGGGTCGGTGGGCAGGTCGGCGGTGGGCAGTTCCCCGGCGAGCCGGGACGTCCAGTGGTCGAGCCCGCCGCCGTCGCCCGCCCCGGCGCGCTGCCAGGCGGCGTAGTCGCCGAAGTCGGGGCCGCCGGCCGGGGCCTCAGCGGTGCCGGGAGCGGTGGCGTAGCGGGCGGCGAGGGACTCCAGGAAGACGCCGAAGCCCCAGGCGTCGACCACGATGTGATGGGCGGTGAACAGCAGCAGCGAGCGGTCCTCGCCCAGCCGGAACAGGTGGGTCCGCATGAGCGGGGGCCGGTCGAGGTCGAAGGGCACGGCCACGGCGCGGGCGACCAGCTCGGCGAGCCGCTGCGCGCGGTCGGGCTCGGGCACGTCGGCCAGGTCGACGGTCTCGACGGTGGGCCGGACCTGCTCGGCGAACAGCTGCCAGGGCTCGCCGGCGGCGTCGGCCACGACGGAGCAGCGCATCATCTCGTGCCGCCGTGCGGTCTCGGCGAGCGCCCGCTCCAGGGCGGCCGGGTCCACCGGGCCGCTGACGTGGAAGGCGGCGCTCTCGTTGTGCAGGGCGGTGCCGGGCAGGACCTGCTCGGCCCGCCAGATGGAGCGCTGGGCGTAGGAGAGCGGGGCGCGGCCGCGGTCGGCGCGCAGCGGCAGGGAGGTGTCTCGGCTCATCGGGGCTCACCGTCCGCGGCGGCCCCGGCGCGGCCGGCGGCGACGGCCGCGGCCAGCCCGGCGACGGTCGGGGCGCCGACGTACACCCGCAGCGGCACCTCGACGCCGAAGCGGGTGCGCAGCCCGTCCAGCAGCCGGGCGATGCCCAGCGAGTCCCCGCCGAGCAGGGCGAAGTCGTCGTGCCGGCCGACGGCGGGCACGTGCAGCAGTTCGCGCCAGAGCTCGGCGATCCCGGCCTCCAGGCCCTCCAGCGGCTGTTCGCCGGTGTGGCCGGCCCGGGCGGCGGCGGGGCTGGGCAGCGCCCGCCGGTCGGCCTTGCCGCTGAGGGTGCGCGGGATGGCGGCGAGCCGCAGGTAGAGGGCGGGCCGGGCGGCGGCGGGCAGGGTCTCGGCGGCGTAGCCGCGCAGTTCCTCGTCGGTGACGTCCGGGGCGACCAGGTAGGCGCACAGCACGGGCTCGCCGTCGGTCTCCTCGACGAGCGCGGCGCAGACGTCGGCGACGCCGGCGTGGCGGCGCAGCCCGTCCTCGATCTCGCCGAGTTCGACCCGGGCGCCGTGCACCTTGACCTGCTGGTCGCGGCGGCCGAGGACCTCCAGGGCGCCGTCGGCGCGCAGCCGGCCGAGGTCGCCGGTGCGGTAGCGGTCCGGCCCGGCGAAGCCGCCGGGGGTGTCGCCCAGGTAGCCGCGCAGCGGGAACGGGGTGCGGATCTCGATCTCGCCGATCGCCTCCGTGACGGGGCGTCCGGCGACCAGCACGCTGACCTCGACGCCGGGCATCGGGCGGCCGGCCGGGACGGTCTCGGCCTCGGCGTCCTCGGCGGTGAGCCGGCGGAAGACCTTGGTCATGGTGGTCTCGGACGGGCCGTAGAGGTTGACCAGCTCCTTGTCGGCCCCGAACAGGCCGCGCCACCAGGCGATGTCGGCGGGGCGGACCGGCTCGCCGGCCAACAGGGCGGCGCGCAGCCGGGGCAGCGAGCCGGTGTCGAGCCCGGCGGCGCGCAGGGTGCGGAACACGGTGGGGACGCAGTGCAGCAGGTCGATCCGCTGCTCGGTCAGCCAGTGGCCGAGGGCCGCGCCGACCGGGATCGGGCCGGGCGCCGGGACGACGGCGGTGCCGCCGGCGCAGAGCGGGACGAGGGCGTCGCGCAGGAAGGCGTCGAAGCCGGGGGAGGTGAGCATGGAGACCCGGGTGCCGGGCGCGACACCGAACTCGGCGATCTCCCAGTCCAGGAAGTGGGCGACGGCCTCGAAGCTGCCCCGGATGCCCTTGGGGCGGCCGGTGGTGCCCGAGGTGAAGTACACGTACCCGGCGTCGGGGCCGCCGAGGCCGCGCCAGTGGTCGGCCGTCCACGGCAGGCCGGTGACGGACTCGGCCTCCAGCAGGGGCGGTTCGTCCGCTCCGGCGGCGGCCAGGGCGGCGCGGCCGGCGGCGTCGGCGAGCACGGTGCCCGGCCGCAGGTCCGCCAGCAGGGCGGTCCAGCGCGCGGCGGGCTGGCGGGTGTCGACCGGGGCGAACGCGCGGCCGGTGGCGGCGCAGGCGAGGACCGCGGCGACCACCGGGACGGGGTCGGCGCAGGCCACCAGGACGGGGCCGGTGCCCTCGGCGAGCCGGGCCCGCAGACCGGTGGCCAGCTCGGCCAGGTCGCGGTGGCTCCAGTCCCGGCCGGCGGTGGCGAGGGCGGGTTCGGCGGCTCGGCGCTCGACCTGGTCGGCCCAGCGGTCGAGGATGCTCGTGTGGCTCACAACTCTCCGTTCATGATCCGGCGGGCCACGACCGTCAGCGGGTCGAGGGAGGGCAGTTCCCCGCCCAGGCCGGCGTCCTCGATCGCCCTGGTGACCAGGTGCAGTTCGGTGCAGGCGGCGACGAAGGCCCGCACGCCGTAGCGGGGCAGGGTCTCGCGCAGGAAGTCGATGGTGCGGGCGGGGTCCTCGCCGCGCTTGAGGCGGTGGATCTGCTCGTGCAGCGCGTCCTGGTCCGCCGGGCGCAGCGCGACCAGCCGTTCGGCGGCGCGGGCGCCGGCCGGGCCGGAGGTGAGCAGGCCGGCCCGGGCGGTGCCGGAGGAACAGAGCAGCAGGTGCGGTTCGGTGGCCGCCGCCAGTTCCTCGTGCACCACGTCGACCAGGGAGACGCAGCGCGCCGCGAGGTCGGCGGGCAGGTCGCCGAGCACGTGGTGGGCGGTGATGCAGGCGATCACCGTGCGCTCCGCGCCGGCCGCCTGCAGGCCGCGCAGCGAGGTCTCCACGGCGCGCCGCAGCACGTCGAGTTCGCCGCTGCCGATGGCCTCGGTGCGGTCCACCACGGCGGGGTCGGACCACAGCAGCAGCCGGGGGGTGTCCTGTTCGGGGTGGAGCCGGCAGGCCCGGTAGACGGTGCGCAGCAGTTCGGTGGAGGCCAGCGGCCCCATGCCGCCCAGCACCCCGATCAGCGGGTGGTCCGGGCGGGCGCCCGGGGCGGCGGACGGTGCGGCGGCGGTGAGGGTCATCCCAGGCACGGCAGGTCGAACTCCTCGACGAAGAGGGCGAAGGTCGCGACGAGCATCAGGTAGTCGGTGTCCAGGTGGGCGTGCACCTGGTGGCCGTCGGTGCGCTGGCGCGCGGTCAGGGCGGCGACGGTGTCCGGGTCGAAGTAGCCCTGGCGGCGGACGGTCGCGGGGGAGATCAGCTCCTCGAACCAGTCGGCGCCGGTACTGAGCAGGTGGCTGCTGGTCTGGCCGCGGAAGCCGTACTTCTGCCGGCCGAGCACCTCGACGGGAACGAGCCCCTCGGCGGCCCGGCGCAGGACGGCCTTCTCCCGGCCGTGGGCGAGCATCAGCTCCGGCGGCACCGTGGTGGCGTGGTCGACCACGGCGTTCGCGAGGAAGGGGAAGCGCAGTTCGACGCCGTTGGCCAGGGCCATCCGGTCGCCGTGGTCGCCGAGCAGGTGGTCGGCGAGCCGCAGCCGGTAGTCGAGGTAGGAGCGCTGGTGCAGCGGGTGGCGCCCGGCCAGCCGGTCGGGATCGACCAGGCGCTGGCTGGTGACGGAGAACTCGTCCAGCGCGTGGGCCAGGTCCTCGGCGTACAGTTCGCGGCGGAACTCCTGGGCGGGCAGCTGGTCCTGTTCGTAGGCGAGGTCGACGCCCCACATCCGGTGCCGGAACTCCCGCTCCAGGGAGGCGTCCAGGCCGGTGAGCCGGCTGCCGCCGAGGCCGGTGGCGTCGAAGCGGTAGCCGGGGTAGCCGCCGAACAGCTCGTCGGCGCCCTCGCCGCTGAGCGCGCCGACCGTCCCGGCGGCGCGCACGGCCTCGGACAGCGCGAGCGAGCAGACGTTGTACGACTCGCGGACGGGGGCCTCGGCGTGCCGCACCATGGCGGCGATCCGCTCGGCGACCTGGTGCTCGCCGACCGGCACCTCGTGGTGGTCGGTGCCGAGCTTGCCGGCGACCAGCCGCTGGTGCGGGCCCTCGTCGAAGTCCCGGCCGGGGAAGGTGACCGAGAAGCTGGGCCAGGCGTGGCCGGGCCGGGCCCGGGACATCAGGGCGCCGATCAGGCTGGAGTCGAGGCCGCCGCTGAGGTACATGCCGATCGGCACGTCGGCGAGCAGCCGGCTGCGCACCGCGGTGTCGAGCAGTGCGACGGTGCTGTCGGCGTACCGGTCCAGCTCCCGGTCGAGGTCCGCGGGGCCGACCGGGGCGAGGTCGGTGGCGAGCGGGAAGTCGAGGTCCCAGTACTGCTCGGTGCGCACCCCGGCGTGGTCGGCGATCAGCCGCTCCCCGGGGCGCAGCGCGCTGATGCCCTCGAACATGGTGCGCGGGCTGACCAGCCCGGGCAGGGTCAGCACCTGGTCGAGGCCGCGCAGGTCGACCCGGGCGCGGACGGCGGGGTGGCGCAGGATCGCCTTGACCTCGGAGGCGAAGATCAGCAGGCCGTCGGTGACGGTGTAGAAGAGCGGGACGATCCCGGCGCGGTCCCGGGCGAGCAGCAGCCGCCGCGCGGCGGCGTCGTGCAGGGCGAAGCCGAACTGGCCGTCCAGGTGGGCGGTCAGCTCCTTGCCGTACTCCCGGTAGAGGTGGACCAGCACCTCGGTGTCGTTCTCGGTGCGGAAGCGGTGGCCGCGGCGGCCCAGCGCGGTGCGCAGCTCGCGGTGGTTGTAGATCTCGCCGTTGCAGACCGAGACGAGCGTGCCGTCCTCGGTGCGGTGCGGCTGGTTGCCGTGGGCGAGGTCGTTCAGGGCGAGCCGGCGGAAGCCGAGGCCGATGCCGTCCGCGAGGTGGTGGCCGTCGTCGTCGGGCCCGCGGTGCACCAGACCGGCCGTCATCGCGGCGACCGCCTCGACGTCGACCGGGCGACCGCCGCCCAGGACGAATACGCCGGTTATT
The DNA here is from genome assembly GCF_055575795.1 of Kitasatospora sp. NPDC034023. Lineage (NCBI taxonomy): Bacteria > Bacillati > Actinomycetota > Actinomycetes > Kitasatosporales > Streptomycetaceae > Kitasatospora > Kitasatospora sp. NPDC034023. The sequence continues at coordinate 73,095 of NZ_JBVIRY010000033.1, read as the reverse complement.
CCGCACATTGCGTCCGCCCTCTCCGGTGGATGTTCACGCGTGCCGTTGGAAATACTTCGGAAATATCCGCAAGAAGCCCGGACGGATAGCACCGTAACAGAGTCGGATGGCCCGGGAAAGGGTGGGATTTCCTCAAGGAATTGGCCGTTTTCGGGCACGGCAAAGCCCCGCCGCGGCCCGGCCGAGAATATCCGGGAAATGGCGAATGATGGGCTGGACCCAGCTGAAAATCAGCGCATAAAGTCTTCCCGGGAGCCTGGTCGACAGGCTTCTCTCATTGACCGGGAACGAAAGCGAATAATTGATGACCGGATGGCCCGCCGTATTGCCCGACGAGGTGACCCGATGGACGCCGTGGCACCGTGACGCCGAACCGGACGGGGGGTCCGGGCCCGTACGCGTCTACTGCCTGCCGCACGCCGGCGGCTCCGCCAGCGCCTACCTGCCCTGGGCCCGGGACACCGGCCAACCGGACCTGACGATCGTTCCGGTGGAGATCCCCGGCCGGGGCACCCGGCTCGCCGAGCCGCCGATGACCGCCATGGACGAGGTCGTCGACGGCCTGCTCGCCGTCCTGGCGAGCCGCCCGGCCGACGAGCCGTTCATCCTCCTCGGCCACAGCATGGGCTCGCGGATCGGCTACGAGACGACCCGCCGGCTCGCCGCCGAGGGGCGGCCGCTGCCGCTGTCCCTGGTGGTCTCCGGCGGCCGGGCGCCCGGCACGCCGGACGTGGCCCGGCTGCACGACCTCACCGATGACGACCTCCTGGAGCGCCTCGTCGACCTCGGCGGCACCCCCGCCGAGGTCCTGGAGTTCGAGGACCTGATGCGGATGGTCCTGCCGGTGCTCCGGGCGGACGTCACGCTGCTGGCCGAGTACAACGAGCGGATCCGGCCCACCGTGCTGCCCTGCCCGGTGCTGGCGCTCGGCGGCTCGGACGACCTGATGGCCGGCCCGGAGTGGATCACCGGCTGGCGCTGCACCACGGCGGCGCGCTTCCGCCACCGCATCCTGCCGGGCGACCACTTCTTCCTGCACCGGCAGCGGGGCGAGGTGCTCGCCGAACTCGCGGCCGAGGCCCGGGCGGGCCTGGAGGCCCCGAGCGCCTGACCCCGGCTGTCCGGCCCCGTGGTGCGGGGCCGGACAGCGGGCGACGGTCCGTCCGCGGTGCGCCGGACGGACCGTCATCGCCGGCCCTGGTCGGCCCGGCGGAGGGCGGCGGCGACGACCCGGGCGATCTCGTCGATCGGTCCGGCTTTGGTGAGGTCCAGGTGCCGGGCGGCGACCGGGTGCTCCACCACCGGCCCGGTGGTGTGGGCCGACCACGTGGCCACCGTCCCGTCCGACCGGTGGTCGGCCGTCGCGGTGAAGGCGAGCAGCGGGGCGTCGAGCACCCCCGGTGCCCAGCCGGTCATCAACTGGGCGTGGTAGCGGCAGGAGTCGAGGAGCACCGCCAGCTGGTCCTCGTCGCGCGGCGCGGTCTCGCGGAGCGCGACGGCCAGCCGGTCGAGCAGCTCCGACGGCTTCGGCCGCCACTGGCCCGACCGGACGGCGGCCACCTCGGCGTCGGACGCGCCGATCGCCGTCAGCAGCTCGGCCACCACGACGGAGTCGGTGACCTCGCCGGATTCCGCCGTCGCCGGATGGCTGTCCAGCAGCGCGACCAGGTCGACCTCCTCGCCCGCCTCGCGCAGCAGGACGCCGATCTGGTGGGCGACCAGCCCTCCGAAGGACCAGCCGAGCAGACGGTAGGGGCCGTGCGGCTGGACGGCCCGGATCCGGGCCAGGTACTCCCGCGCCAGCCCGTCCAGGGTCGCGGGCCGCTGCCCGCCGCCGACCGGGCCGATGCCCTGGAAGGCGTGCACCGGCTGGGCCGGGTCGAGGCCGCGCAGCAGACCGAGGAAGCCCAGGCCGTGGCCGGTCACCGGGTGGACGCAGAACAGCGGCGCCCGGGTGCCGGCGCTGCGCAGCGCCAGCAGCGGCTCGAAGGCCGCGTCGGCGGCCTCCGGCCGACGCTCCGCCAGCCACTGTGCGAGCCGGGCCGGGGTCGGTGCCTCGAACATCGCCCGCACGGGCAGCTCCACACCGAGCTCCGTCTGGATCCGCTCGACCAGCCGGATCAGCAGCAGCGAGTGGCCGCCGCGCAGGAAGAAGTCGTCGTCCGGCCCGACCTCGGTCACGCCGAGCTCCTCGGCGAAGAGCGCGACCAGTGCGCGCTCGGCCGGTGTCCGCGGTTCCCGGGCCCGGCTCTCCTCGACCTCGCCGAGCTCGATCCGTCCGCCGCGCGCCCTCACCTGGCCGTCGGCCCGGCCGAGGTACTCCACCGCGCCGTCACGGCGGCGGCGGGCCAGGTCGCCGGTGCGGTACATCCGGCTGCCCGGCGCTCCGTGCGGGTCGGCGACGAAGCGCTCGGCGGTGAGCGCCGGGCGGCCGAGGTAGCCGTACGCGAGCTGCTCGCCGGACACGTAGAGCTCACCGGGCACGCCCGCCGGGACGGGGTTCAGGGCGGCGTCCAGGACGTGGGCGCCGGTGTTCCGGACCGGCCGCCCGATCGGCACCGGGCGGGGCTGCTCGTCGGCCGGCCCGCACTCCCAGGCCGTCACCTCGACGGCCGCCTCGGCGGGGCCGTACAGGTGGTCCAGCCGGACGCCCGGGAGCACCTGCCGGAACCGGCGTACGGTGGCCGCCGACAGCGCCTCGCCGCCGGCCACCACCAGGCGCAGCCCGGTGCAGTCGGCGGCCGCCGGGTCCTGCAGGAAGGCGTCCAGCACGGACGGCACGAACCGGGCGACGGTCACGTTCTGGCGTCGGATCAGCTCCGCCAGGCAGGCCGGGTCGCGGTGGCCGTCGGGCTCGGCCAGCACCAGGGTGGCGCCGGTCATCAGCGGCCAGCAGAGTTCCGGGACCGGGATGTCGTAGCCGACCGAGGTCTCCTGCAGCACCGCGTCGCCGGATGCCAGCCGGTACTCCTCCTGGCCCCACTCCAGCCGGTTGACGACGGCCCGGTGCGGGACGAGCACGCCCTCGGGGTGTCCGGTCGAGCCGGAGGTGTAGATGACGTACGCCGGGTCCTCGGGACCGGGGGCGGTCAGGGTGGCGCCCTCGGGCGCCGGCAGGTCCTCCGGCGACAGGCACGGCACGCCCTCGGCGGGGCTCAGGGCCGCGAACTGCTCCGGGGCGGCGACCACGGCGGCCGGCCGGGCGTCCGCCAGCACGAGGGCGAGCCGGTCGGCCGGGGCGCCGGGGTCGAGCGGCAGGTAGGCGCCGCCGGCCCGGTGGACGGCGCACAGCGTCACCACCAGCTCCACCGAGCGGGGCACGGCCACCGCGACCCGGCTGCCCGGGCGGACGCCCGCGGCGGCGAGCCGCAGGGCCATCGCCTCGATCCGGCGGTCCAGTTCGGCGGGGCCGAGCGTCCGGCCCGCGAAGACCAGCGCCGGGGTGCCGGACGGCGCGGCGAGCCCCTCCCGCACGAGTGCGGCCAGCGTGGTCGGCGCCAGGTCCCGGCGCTCGCCGAGGGACTCCGCCAGCAGCCGGGCCCGCTCGCCCTCCGAGGCCAGCGGGAGCCGTCCGATCGGCTGCTCGGGGTCGGCCGCCACCGCGCCGAGCAGCCGGACCAGGTGGCCGGCGATCGCCTCGACGGTGGCCCGGTCGAACAGGTCGGTGCGGTACTCGATGGCGCCGATCAGCTCGTCGTGCGGTTCGGCCGGTGTGCTCAGGGTGAGGGTGAGGTCGAACTTGGCCGGTGCCGGGCCGGCGGTGAGCAACTCGGTCTCCAGGCCGGGGATGTCCACGGCGGGACCGCTCTGGTCCATCACCAGGGCGACCTGGAAGAGCGGGTGGCGGCCGGGGGAACGCTCCGGGTTGACCAGTTCGACGATCCGCTCGAACGGCAGGTCCTGGTGGGCGTAGGCGGCCAGGTCGGCGTCCCGGACGCGGAGCAGCAGCTCACGGAAGCCCGGGTCGCCGCCGGTGTCGGTGCGCAGCACCAGGGTGTTGACGAAGAAGCCGACCAGGTCGTCCAGGGCCTCGTCGGTGCGGCCGGCGATCGGGGTGCCGACGGGGATGTCGGTGCCGGCGCCGAGGCGGGTGAGCAGCGCCGCCAGACCGGCCTGGACGGCCATGAAGAGGCTGGCGCCGTGTTCCCGGGCGAGGTCCGCCAGGGCCCGGTGGTCCGGGCCGGCCAGCCGCAGCGGGACGCGGCCGGCCGGCGCGCCGGTCTCGGCGGTGCGGCGCCGGTCCACCGGCAGCGCGATCTCCTCGGGCAGGGCGTCCAGGGCCCTGCTCCAGTACTGCCACTGAAGGGCGGCCGGGCTGCCCGGGTCCTGGTCGTCCCCGAGCAGCTCGCGCTGCCACCGGGTGTAGTCGGCGTACTGGACGGGCAGGTCGGTCCACTCGGGTGCGCGGCCGGCCGCCCGGGCCCGGTAGGCGGTGCCCAGGTCGCGGGCGAGCGGGCCCAGCGACCAGCCGTCGCAAGCGATGTGGTGGACCGTCAGCAGCAGGACGTGCCGGTCGGGCGCGAGAGCGAGCAGGTCGGCGCGCAGCGGCGGCTCGGCGGCGAGGCCGAAGGGCCGGGCGGCGGCGGTGCGCAGGGCCTCGGCCAGGCCGTCCCCGGTCACCGGCGCGGAGCCGGCCGCGGTGGCGTCGGCCGGGTCGGGGCGGCGCAGCAGCGGGGGGAGCCGGTCCGGGTCGAGGACCAGCTGCCGGGGGCCGTCCGCGTCGGCGGGGAAGACGGTGCGCAGCGCCTCGTGGCGGACGGCGCAGTCGTGCAGCGCGGCGGCGAGCGCGTCGGCGTCCAGGGCGCCGGTGAGGCGCAGGGCGAGCGGGATGTGGTACGCGTCGCTCAGCGGGTCCAGCTGCTGGAGGAACCAGAGCCGGCGCTGGGCGTGCGAGAGCGGGATCCGCTCGGGGCGGGCGGCGGCGGTCAGCACCGGGCGACATCGGCCGGTCTCCACCAGGCGGGCCAGTCCCGCGGCGGTGGGGCTCTCGAAGACCGCCCGGATGGGCAGTTCGGCGCCCAGCGCGGTGCGCACCCGGCTGACCAGCCGGGTGGCGAGCAGGGAGTGGCCGCCGAGCGCGAAGAAGTCGTCGTCGGGGCCGACCTCGGCGACGCCGAGCACCTCGGCGAGCAGCACGCAGAGCGCGGCCTCCCGGGCGTCCCGGGGGGCTCGGGACGGGCCGGTGGCGGCCCGCAGCCCGGGCTCGGGCAGCGCTGAACCGTCCAGCTTGCCGCTGGAGTTGAGCGGCAGCCGGTCGAGCACGGCGTACGCCGCCGGGATCATGTAGTCGGGCAGCCGGCCGGCCAGCAGCTCGCGCACCTCGGCGAGGTCGGGGGCGCTGCCGTCCTCGGTCACCAGGTAGGCGGCCAGGTAGCGCTCCTCGGCGCTGTCGCCGCGGGCCAGGACGGCGGCCTGCAGGACGGCGGGGTGGCGCAGCAGCACCGCCTCGACCTCGCCGGGCTCGATCCGGAAGCCGCGGATCTTGACCTGCCCGTCGGCCCGGCCGAGGTACTCCACCTGGCCGTCGCGGCGCATCCGGGCGAGGTCGCCGGTGCGGTACATCCGGGCACCGGGCGGCCCGTACGGGTCCGCGACGAAGCGCTCGGCGGTGAGGCCGGGGCGGCGCAGGTAGCCGCGGGCCAGGTGCGGCCCGGACAGGTACAGCTCGCCGGGCACGCCGAGCGGGACGGGGCGGAGCTGCTCGTCCAGCACCTGGGCCCGGGTGTTGTCGAGCGGGCGGCCGATGACCGGGGTGTCGCTGTCCGTCAGGTTGCAGGCCAGCGCGTCGACGGTGCACTCGGTCGGGCCGTAGTAGTTGAACACCTCGACGTCCGGCAGGGCGGAAAGCTCGGTCCACAGGGCCGGGCCCACCGCCTCGCCGCCGAGCATCAGCACGGTCGGGCGGTGCTGCTCGGCGGCGAACAGGCCGGCCGCGGTGAGCGCCGGGACGTACGTCGGGGTGAGGTCGAGGAAGTCCAGGCGCTCGCGGCGGACGTAGTCGACCAGGGCCCGCGGGTCGAGCCGGACCTCGTCGCTCAGCAGGTGCAGCGGGTGGCCCTCCAGCAGCCAGAACAGCGGCTCCCAGGCCGTGTCGAAGGTGATCGAGGCGACCAGGCCGAGCTGGAGGCGCCGGCCCCCGGGGCCGCCGGACGGCCGGACCATCCGGGTGCGGTGGTGCTGCATCAGGCTGCTGAGGCCGCCGTGCGGGATCACCACGCCCTTGGGGACGCCGGTCGACCCGGAGGTGTGGATGACGTAGGCGGGGTCGAGCGGGCCGGTGGGACCGGTCCGGTCGGCGTCGGTCAGGTCGCCGCCGGGGTGGGCGGCGACGGCGGACCGGACCGCGGGCTCGTCCAGGACCAGCACGGGTGCGGTGTCCGGCAGCCGGGCGGCGTCCGCGGCGGTGGCGAGCACGCAGACCGGGGCGGCGTCGGCGATGATCCCGGCGAGCCGCTCGCGCGGCGCGGCGGGGCTGACCGGGATGTAGGCGGCACCGGACTTGAGCACGGCGAGCAGCGCGATCAGCAGGTCGGTGGTGCGCGGCAGCGCCAGCACGACGTACCGCTCGGGACCGGCCCCGCGCCGGACGAGCTCCCGGGCGAGCCGGTTGGCCCGCTCGTTGACCTCGGCGAAGGTGAGCCGGCCGTCCTCGGCGACGAGGGCGGTGACCTCGCCGTCCAGGGCGGCGCGCTGCTCGAAGGCGGCGTGGTAGGTGGCGGTGGCGGCGGGCAGGGCCGGCCCGGCGGCGCGGTCGAGGACGTCCCGCCGCTCGTCGGCGGAGAGCAGGTCGTACCCGCCGATCGGCCGGTCCGGGTCGGCGGCGGCCGCGGCGAGCAGCCGGCCGAGGCGGGCGGTCAGGGCCTCGGCGCCGTCCCGGGTGAACAGGTCGGTGCTGTACTCGACGAAGCAGCCGAGCCCGGCCGGGGCGCCGTCGGCGTCGTGCAGCTCACGGATGTTGAAGGACAGGTCGAACTTGGCGCCGCCCGGGCCCGCCTCGGCGATCTCGGTGTGGATGCCGGGCAGTGTGAGGGCCGCCTCGGGGGTGTTCTGGAAGGCCAGCATCACCTGGAACAGCGGGTGCCAGGCCAGAGAGCGGCGCGGGTTGAGCGCGGTGATCAGCCGCTCGAACGGGAACTCCTGGTGGGCGAAGCCCTGGAGGTCGGTGCGCCGGACCCGCTTGAGCAGTTGGCGGAAGGTCGGGTCGCCGGAGGTGTCCAGACGCAGGACCAGCGGGTTGACGAAGTACCCGACGACCTCGTCGTAGCGTTCGTCGGTGCGGCCCGCGATCGGGCTGGCGATCGGGATGTCCGTCCCGGCCCCGGAGCGGGTCAGCACCACGGCCAGCGCGGCCTGGAGCACCATGAACATGCTGACCCGGCAGGAACGGGAGAGCGCCAGCAGCTCGCGGTGCAGCTCGGCCGGGAGGTTCCAGGGGAAGTACTCGCCCCGGTGCGACATCGCGGCGGGCCTGGGGTGGTCCGTGGGCAGTTCCAGGAAGTCCGGCAGGCCGGCCAGGGCATCGCGCCAGTAGGCGAGTTGGCGTCCGCCACTGCTCTGCGGGTCGTCCAGGTCACCGAGGTCAGCGTGCTGGCGCACGGCGAACTCGGTGTACGTGGCGGGCAGTGGGGACCAGAGGGGGGCCCGGTTCTGCGTCCGGGCCAGGTAAGCGGTGCTCAGGTCGCGGGCCAGCGGGGCCAGCGACCAGCCGTCGCCGGCGATGTGGTGCAGCACCATCAGCACCACGTGCTCCTGCGGACCGAGCACGAACAGCCGTACACGCAGCGGGATTTCCGTCCGCAGGTCGAAGACGTGCCCGGACTCGGCGTCGATCAGGGCGGGCAGCTCCGCCTCGCTGGCGGGCACCACGGTGAGTATCGACGGCACCTCCGCCGTCGGCAGCACGTGCTGGCGCGGTATGCCGTCCCGGTCGGGGAGGACAGTGCGCAGTGCCGGGTGCCGCCCCACCACGTCCGCCAGCGCGGACCGGAGGGCCTCGGGGTCGACCGGGCCGGTCAGCCGCATCGCCACCGGAACGTTGTACGAGGCGTCGCCGCCCTGGAGACGGTCGTTGAACCAGAGCGCCAACTGCGCGTACGAGAGCGGTGTTTCCGCCGGCAGGCTGTGTTCGCCCAGCACGGGGCATCCCTCCAGGTGAACCCGCCCGCCGGCCTGGTGGGCGGGGCGGGCCGGATGGTGGTTTTCCGGTGGCTCTTGGCCGTTGGGGGCCGCCGACGTCCCTCGGCGGGGTACTACCGCTCGGTGCGGGAGGGCGTCACGCGGTCCAGCGGTAGGTCATGTCGGGCTCGTTCTCCTCGTTGCGGCTGCCGTCGTCGGTGTCCACCACGACGAAGCCGTGCCGCTCGTAGAAGGCGCGGGCCTCGGTGTTCTTCTGGAAGACGTGCAGCGAAAGCTCCTGCGGACCGGCCGACTTGACGGCTTCCAGCAGCAGCGTGCCGATGCCGCGACGGCGCGCGTCGGGGCGCAGGTAGAGGTGGTCGAGCAGGTTGCCGTCGAGCGAGGCGAAGCCCAGGAGGGCCCGGGTGCGGGCATCCTCGGCCAGCCAGACCCGCGAACCCGGCAGCACCACGTGGGTGATCCAGCTCAGGGTGGCCTCGTCGCTGTGCAGGCGGGGGAGATACGGCATGGTCGCGGCGCGCGAGGCCAGGAAGACCTCGGTGACGGCCCCGGCGTCCTCGGCTTCCGCGGTCCGCAGGTGGACGTTCCCGGTGAACGGTTCGTCGGATTGCATCCACATCTCCTCGATCAGGCAACAGGCAGTGCTGCCGCAGGGGGACCACCGAGGAAGGAGCATGCGAACGACACCGCTGCGCACCGATGTCGAAAATCGGGTGTGCAGCGGGTGATTGAGTCGAATCTCCCCCCGGATGAGCCACGTGAAAACGGATCCGGCGGCGTTGATCTTCCGTCAACATACACACCGGGTCATGGACATGGGAACCCTCTCGAGCGGGTTCCTGACAAGCCCGATTCTGCGGTTAGATGAGTGTGCGCCAGGTGTTCGATCGGATGTGAACCGGCCACGCCCCGGAGGCCGTTGTTCAGAATCGGGTCGACCCGAAATGCGCTCCGGCCCGCCCGGAACGGGCCCGAATTCCCGGGGCCGGAGGATGCCGGCCCACCGGGGCGGCGACTCGCGCGACTGCCCCGGTCACTTCCCAGAGCCTTCCCGAAAGGAGCGGCCCGCGTGGACACCCCTGCCGTCCGAATCAGCAGTGCGGTCAAGACCTTCGGCGCCACCACGGCGGTGGGCGGCCTGGACCTGGAGGTGCCGGCCGGCATGTTCCTGGGCCTGCTCGGGCCCAACGGCGCCGGCAAGTCCACCACCATGCGGATGCTCACCGGACAGACCCGGGCGGACTCGGGCACGGTGGAGGTCTTCGGGCACCGGATGCCGGACGACTCCCGCCGGGCCCGCTCCCTGGTCGGCGTCGTGCCGCAGCACGACAACATCGACCCCGAACTGACGGTCCGGCAGAACCTCGACGTCTTCGTCCGCTTCACGGCCCTGCCGCGCGCCGGGTATCGTGACGCCGTCGACCGCGCCCTGGCCGCGGTCCGCCTCACCGACCGCGCCGACACCCGGGCCGACGCGCTCTCCGGCGGCATGCGCCGCCGGGTCCTGCTCGCCCGGGGCATCGTCAACAACCCGCGGCTGCTGCTCATGGACGAGCCCACCGTCGGCCTCGACCCGCAGATCCGCCAGGACCTGTGGGATGTCATCGACGGGATGCGCGAGAGCGGCACCACCGTGGTGATGTCGACGCACTACATCGAGGAGGCCGAGCGGCTCGCCGACGAGGTCGCCGTGGTGTTCGGCGGCCGGCTGATCGCCCGGGGCACCCCCGCGGAACTGCTGCGCGCGCACGCGGGCGCCCAGGCCGCCGAGTACCGGGGCGACGCGGCCCGGCGCGAACTGGTCGAGGCCGAAGCCGCCCGGGCCGGGCTGCCCAGCCGCCGCACCGGGCCGGCCGTCTCCGTCCTGCGGGCCGAGACCATCTCCGCGCACCTGCACGAGCGCCTCGGGCCGCCGGACGTGCTGCGCCCGACCTCCCTGGAGGACGTCTTCGTCGCCCTGACCGGCGAACTGTTCGGCTGACAACCGCCCCCGCCGCCGCGCCCCGCCGGCCGGCCGCCCCCGACGGGCCCGGCCGGCGGGGCGCGCACCGGCCACCGGCGGGGGCCGGCCCGCCGACCCCCAGAGAAGAGGACACCCGATGACCACGGCGACGCCCACGCCCCGAACCCGGGAACAGGCCGGCCCCGCCGCCGAACCCGGCCGCCCGCCGGCCCTGTGGCCGACCATGCGCGCGGTCTGGCTGCGCGAACTGCTGCTCTTCCGCCGCTACTGGCCCGCCGTCACCTTCGGCTCGCTGATCGAGCCGCTGGTCTACATGACCGGCTTCGGTCTTGGCTTCAGCCGGCTGATCGACTCCGTCCAGGGCCACCCGTACCCGCAGTTCGTCGGCGTCGGCATGGTCGTCACCTCGGTGCTCTTCGCCTCGGCCTTCGCCGGGATGTTCGAGAGCTTCAACCGCCGCAAGTACCAGAAGATCTACGACGCCGTCCTCTGCCAGCCCGTCGACGTCTGGGAACTGGTCACCGCCGAGGCCTCCTGGATCGCCGTCAAGTCCTCCGTGTACGGCACCACGCCGCTGCTGGTCACCCTCGCCATCGGCCTCCCGCCGACGCCGGAACTGCTGCTCGTACCGCTGGTGGCGCTCGTCTCCGGCTTCGCCTTCGCCCTGCTCGGCATGTGGGTGTCCTGCCTGGTGCCGGCCATCGACTGGCTGCGGCTCGTGGTCTCCGGCGTGCTGACCCCGCTGGTGATGGCCGCCGGCGTGTTCTTCCCGCTGGACGGCCTGCCCGGCTGGGTCCACGCCGTCGCCGCCGTCAACCCGATCTACCACTGCATGCAGACGGTCCGGCACGCCGCCTTCGGGACGCTCGGGGCGGCCGACGCGCTGCACGGGGCCGTGCTGGCCGGCTTCGCCGCCCTCGCCTGGTACCTGGCCGTCCGCGGGATGCGCCGGCGGCTCATCGACTGAAACGGGGACACCCCCGACCGACCCGGACCCGGCCTTCCCCCGGGCACCGCGCAGACCAAGGAGAACCACGTCCATGACGGACACCGCCCGACCGGGCCCGCGCGAGCGGCCGCCGGTCCGCACCGCGAGCCCGCGACGCTTCCTGATGTGCCGGCCCAGCCACTTCGGCGTCAGCTACTCCATCAACCCCTGGATGCACCCGGAGAAGCCGGTCGACGGCGAGCGCGCGCTCGCCCAGTGGACCGGGCTGCGCGACCTCTACCGCGAACTCGGCCACACCGTCGAGGAGATCGACCCGCTGCCCGGCCTGCCCGACATGGTCTTCGCGGCCAACGGCGCCACCGTGATCGACGGGAAGGTCCTGGGCGCGCGCTTCCGCCACGCCGAGCGCACGGCCGAGGGCCCGGCCTACCTCTCCTGGTTCCGCGACCAGGGCTACTCCGACCTCCTGTGGCCCGAGCACATCAACGAGGGCGAGGGCGACTACCTGCTGGCCGGCCGCCGCCTGCTGGCCGGCACCGGCTTCCGCACCGACCAGCGGTCGCACGCCGAGGCCCAGGAGTTCTTCGGCGTCCCGGTGACGAGCCTGACCCTGGTCGACCCGGAGTTCTACCACCTGGACACGGCCCTCGCCGTCCTCTCCGACGACGAGGTCATGTACTACCCGGCGGCCTTCACCCCGGGCAGCCGCGCGGTGCTGCGCGAACTCTTCCCGGACGCCATCCTGGCCACCGACGAGGACGCCGCCGTCTTCGGCCTCAACGCGCTCTCCGACGGCCGCCACGTCCTGCTGCCCGAATCGGCCACCCACCTGATCGGCGAACTGCGCCTGCGCGGCTTCGAGCCGATCGGCGTGGACCTCACCGAACTCCTCAAGGCCGGCGGCAGCGTCAAGTGCTGCACCCTGGAACTGCGCGGCCGGTGACCGCGCCGTCCCCACCCATCAGAGAGGACGACCCGATGACGAACCCCTTCGACGACCCCGACGCCGACTACCTGGTCCTGGTCAACGACGAGGGCCGGCACTCCCTGTGGCCGGCCTTCGCCCCGGCCCCCGCCGGCTGGCAGCAGACCTTCGGCCCGGCCGGGCGGCAGGACTGCGTCGACCACATCGAGACCACCTGGACCGACATCCGGCCCAGGAGCCTGGCCCAGGCCTAGGGGGCGGCGGTGGGGGGCACCGGTGGGGCAGCATGGTGCCCGACCACTGCCGGGTGCGTGGTGCCTGCGCGTCCGCGCGGGCACGCACCGCCGCCTGACCCGCATCGCCGCCTGAACGGAAGACACCTTCGTGACCGGTACCGCCGCCGTCCCCGCCGAGCAGATCAGGGCCCGCCTCGCCGGGTACGAGCGCCGGTTCAACGCGCTGTCCGAGCAGTACTTCCAGGACCTGGCCGCCGCCTTCGACGCTCCGTCGTTCAGCCGGTTCACCCCGGGCTGTCTGGCTCTGCTGCGGGACCTGTCGTTGCGCGGCGGCAAGCGGATGCGGGTGGCCCTGCTCTTCGAGGCCGCCCGCCTGGTCACCGCCGAGCCCGTGGAGGGGTTGGACGACGCCGCGCTGAGCATCGAACTGCTCCAGACCCACGGGCTGGTCCACGACGACATCATCGACGACAGCCCCACCCGCCGGGGCGGGCCCTCCACCTACTACGCCTACCGGGGGCAGTTCCCCGACCGGCCGCAGGCCGCGCTCGGGCTCGCCCTCCTCGCCGGCGACCTCGCACTCGCCCTGTCCCTGCAGGTCCTCCTCGACTCCCGGGCCCCGCTGCCGGTGCGACAGGCCATGGTCGAGGTGCAGACGCGCGCGGCCTCGGCCACCTTCGTCGGCCAGATCATCGACCTGGAGCGGGACTTCACCGCGGACCCGGACGAGGACATGCTGCACGACGTGGCCGACTACAAGACCGCCCGCTACTCGGTCCTCGCCCCGATGCAGATGGGGCTGCTCGCCGCAGGCGTCCAGCCCGCCCTCCACGACAAGGAACTGCGGCGCTACGCCCGGCTGGTGGGGATCTGCGGCCAGATGCGCGACGACTACCTGGACCTCTTCGGCGACGCGGGGACCATGGGCAAGCCCACCGGAGCGGACATCCGGGAGGGGCGGCGCAACTACACCGTCCGCGCCGTCCTGGCAGCGGCCACCGACGCCGAACGGGCCCTGGTGGAGTCCGCACTCGGCGACGGAGCCTGCCCCGAGGACACCATCGCCGCCATCCGTGACATCGCCCACCGCCACGGCATCCCCGACCGGATGCGGGCGGACATGCGGCGCCACGCGCACGCGGCCGCCACGGAAGCCGCCGGATGGCGTCCCCGGTGGCGGGAGGAGTCCGTCGCGTTCTTCGAGTACCTGCCGAGGTGGAGCGTCGAGCGAGTGCGGTGAAACCCGCTCGACCCGGTGACCCCTTCTACGCGATCCTCGGGCATGGAGTTTCTCTGCTACCACCGCGACCGGCCCGGTTCCCCGCCGCTGCGCGACGAACTGCTGGAAGAGCACTGGTCGTACATGGACCGGTACGCCAAGGAGATGATCGCCCGGGGCCCGACCCTCGCCGCCGACGGCACGCCCACCGGAAGCGTGCACATCGTCGACCTGCCGGATCCCACCGCCGCCCGCGCGTTCGCCTTCGACGAGCCGAACTACCAGGCCGGCGCCTATCGGGACGTGCTGCTGCGACGGTGGCGCAACATGCTGGGACGCACCATGTGGGACTTTCCCGGCGGTCGGACAGGTGGCAACCGGTACCTGGTGCTCGGCCTCGGCACGGGGCAGGCCGCCGACCTCGCGGTGCCGCCCGACCGGGACGGGCTGATCGCCTACGGGCCCCTGCTGTCCGACGACGGCGCCATCTGGCTGGGCACGGCGGTGCTGCTCCGGGCGCCGGACCCGGACGCGGCGCGCGCCATCCTGACCCCGGGGCGGTACGCCGACATCGAGGTGCACAACTGGCAGTTCGGCGGGCCCCCGTCATAGCCGAGGACGCCCGGCCGACGTCGACCGGCGAAGCCCCGAGGGCTCGGGGCAGGGCTCAGGGGCAGTGGTAGCTGAAGGAGGCGGCGGCGGTGCGGGGGGTCGGGGTGAGGAGTTCCAGGGTGGCGGTGGCCTGGAGTGAGCCCTGGCCCTCGAAGCTCCAGTGCAGCACCAGGTCGGTGTGGTGCGCGCCGGAGCGGACGTCCTGGACGATCTCGTCCGAGGCGGTGCCGTCGCTGCGCAGCCAGCGGTAGCGCAGGGCGCCGGAGCCGCCGTTGGACTCCACCACGGCGGTGGCCACTGCGGTGCCCGCGCAGCCGGGGCTCGCCGGGTCGACGGTCACGGTGACGCCGGTGACGGCCAGCGCCGGGCCGCGCAGGTGGCGCCAGAAGAGGAAGGCCGCGAGGGCCAGGAGGGCGACGACCAGCGGTGCCAGCCACCGCCACACCCGGCGGGCGCGCCGCGGCGGCCCGGCCTCCGGCGTCGCGCGGCCGTGCCACGCGGCGGCGGCCCGCGGGGGGACGCCGGGACCGAAGCGGCGCAACTCCCCTGGGGCGAGGGGCCGTTCCTGCGGTGCGGCGGAGACGGCTGGCTCTGCTTCGGCGTCCTGGACCTCGGCCGGGGTGGTGCTCTCTCCGGCCCGCGCGGGGTCGGTGAGGGTGATGGTTTCCCCGCTCGGCGGCGTGCTGCGCCAGACGCGGGGGTCGAGGAAGGTCGCGTTCGCCGCCTCTTCCTCGTCCTCGGCCTCGGCCCGCGCTTCGGCCTCCCGGGGCAGCCGCACGGTCGTCTCGCCCGCGTCCGGGCCCGTGCCGACTCCGACGTCCGCACCGCTGCCGGTGGCCGGGCGCGCGCCGAGAGCGATGGTGTGTTCCGCGCCCGGGTCGGGGGCGGAGTCGGGGCGGGGCTCAGGCATGACTTCTCCGGGACGGGGACGGGGACGGGCGCGGGGCAGGGGCGACGACGGAAGACGGAAGGCGGAAGGCAGGGGAGGGGGCCCGTACGGGCGGCGGTGAAGGGACGTCAGCGGGGCGGGTTGCAGAGGAAGGCGGCCGTCTCGGCGGATGTCTGGCCCGGCTTGGCCGCCGCCGGCGTGGTGGTGACGCGCACGCCCCAGGTGGGGAAGGTGTCGGCCGAGCCGAAGTCGTGCGCGCGGGTGATGGTGGCGGTGCCGTTCTGGACCGCCACGGTGTCGGTCGCGACGGTGACCGCGCGGCCGCCCGAGCTGTGGTACCAGCTGAGCGTCAGCGTCCCGCTGCCGGCGCCGTGGGCCGTCACCGTGACCGTCGCGGTCAGGCTCCAACGGCCGCTGCAGGTCAGGGAGTTCAGGCTGACAGAGTCGACCGCCAGGGTGGCGGGGGCGACCGTCGGAGTCGGAGTCGGGCTCGGGTTCGGCGGGGCGGTGACGGGGGTCGGCGCGGCCGTGGTGGGGGCCGGTACGGCGGGGGTGGACGGTGTCGGCGGGAGGCCGGGGGCGGGCGGGGCCGGCGTGGCCGGTGCTGTGGGCGCCTTGACGGTGGGCGCGGCGGTCGGCGCCGCGGTCGGGGTGCCGCTGGGCGTGCCCGGGGTGGCCGTGGGCGAAGCCGTCGGGCTCGCCGTGTCGCTGTCGCTGTCGCTCGGGGCGGGGGAGGCGCCGTCCGTCGGCTGCTGCGGGCCGAGGCTGGTGGTCGCCTGGGGGGAGGCGGCGCCGACGACCGTCCGGGCACCGCCGTCGGTGGCCCCCGCGACCGCCAGGCCGGCCAGCGTGGCCAGGGTGAGGGCGCCGGCCGCGACCCCGGTGAGGGCCTTGCCACGGTTGCGCAGGAGCACGCCGGGGCGGGCCGGGACCCGGCGCAGCACGCCCTGGGCCCGGGCGGCGCCGGGTACGGAGCCGGAACCCTGGGGGCCGAGCGCGGTCCGGGAACCCAGGGAGGTCTGGGAGCCCAGGGAGGTGTGGGCCAGCGAGGTGACGCCGCCGGCCGCGCCGGCGCCGGGCAGCAGCGCCGCGAGCAGGGCGAGCAGGGCGAGGAGGTCGAGGCGGCCCCGTTCCTCCCAGTCCGGCCCGTAACCGGTCGTCG
This sequence comes from Kitasatospora sp. NPDC034023, assembly GCF_055575795.1. Classification (NCBI taxonomy): domain Bacteria; kingdom Bacillati; phylum Actinomycetota; class Actinomycetes; order Kitasatosporales; family Streptomycetaceae; genus Kitasatospora; species Kitasatospora sp. NPDC034023. The sequence goes on along the minus strand of NZ_JBVIRY010000033.1, from coordinate 57,004 downwards.
CCACCGCCTCCAGCTCGCGGACGAACGCGGCGGCGCTGTCGGGGCGGGCCCCGGGATCCTTGGCCAGACCCGCCAGGATCAGCGGCCGGACGAGGTCGGGCGCCTGGTCGGCGGGGATCGGTGCCTCGGCGTGCTGGACGGCGAGTTCGGCGATCGTGGCGCCGTCGAAGGGGCGGGCACCGGTGAGGCACTCGAAGAACGTGACGGTGGCGGCGTAGACGTCCCCGGCCGGGGACGCCGGACGGCCCGCCCACTGCTCGGGCGGCATGTAGGCGGGGGTGCCGGAGACGTCGCGCTCGTCGCCGCTGGGCACCGCGATGCCGAAGTCGACCAGCTTCGAGGTGCCGGCCGCGTCGACGAGCACGTTGGCGGGCTTGTAGTCGCGGTGCACCACACCGGCCTCGTGGGCGGCGGCCAGGCCCAGCAGGGAGCCCTTCAGCACCACCAGGGCCGCCTGCGCGGTGGTGGCGCCCTCCGCCCGCAGCAGGTCGCGCAGGGCGATGCCGTCCACCAGCTCCATCACGATGGCCGAGCCCTGCGCCCCCTCCACGTACTCGTAGAGCCGGGTGATGTGCGGGGAGTCGATCCGGGCGAGGACCTCGGCCTCGGCGCGCAGCGCGGGCGTGCCGACGCGGTCGTGGAGGTACTTGATCGCGACCGGGGTGCCGGTCTCCCGGTGGTGGGCGAGCACGACGCGGCCGCTGGCGCCGGCGCCGAGCTCGCGTCCGTGGAGGTAGTCCGGGAGTTCCCAGGCGCGCGCGTCCTCGGGCGCCGGTGGAAGGAGGGCGGGCGCGGGAGCGGCGGGCTGCGTGCCGCTCCCGCCGGGTCTGTCGCCCTGCTGCGTCCGGTCGTCCATCGTCCCGTGCTCCCGTCCCTGTCGTGCCCGCCGTCCCCCGGCCGTCGGCCGTGCCTGTCGGCGCGGCACCCTACGGCATGCCGACCGACATGGAGGACGCGCCCCGTGGACACCGGGTTCCGGGCCTCCGGGGGCGGGTGGTCGTGGCCCAGGTGATTCGCACGGCGTGCCAACCGTTCGGCCGTCTTCACGGTGACGACCGCCCGCCGAGCGCGCACGACGGCACCGCCCGGAGAGGTTCAGTCGATGATGTGGCGCAGGTAGGCCTCGGGGTGTTCCAGGTGGCGGCGCCAGTGGTCGACCAGCGCGAGGTCCTGCCGGCGGGTGCGGCGCACCCCGTGGTCGCCGAGTTCCGCCGCCTGCGGCAGCGGATGCCACTCTGCGAGCCCGGCCGGCGGGGGTACGGGAAAAGCGTGTGCGAAGCACGTTATTCTGGAGGGGTGAAGCACGAGACAGGACACGACATCGCCGACGCCCTCGGGCTGCTCCTACGGCGCAGCACCCGGGCCCGCCTCTACACCCGCCTGACCGAGGGGCTGGGGGAGGCCGTCGACGACCTCACCTACCCGGTCCTCAGCGGCCTGGCCCGCACCGGCCCGTACAGCGCCGCCGACCTCGGCCGCGAGATCGGACTCGACCGCACCACCGTCACCCGCCGCGCCGACCGCCTCGAACAGGCCGGCCTGCTCCAACGCCGCCCCGACCCCGCCGACGGCCGCGCCACCCTGCTCGCCCTCACCGATGACGGTCACGCCGTCATCGCGGCCACCCGGCAGCGGCTCGCCGCCGGCATCGAGGACTCGCTCGCCACCTGGCCGCAGGCCGACGCCCGGGACTTCGCCCGCCTCCTGCGCCGCTTCGTCGACGAGGGACCCTTCGCCGCCGACCACGACTGACCGGGTGACGCAGGTCACGGGAACTCGCTCCCGGGTGCCGGACAGCCCATAGGAGTGATCACAGATATGCGAACCCGGGTACGGGCCGGGGACCCGAACGTCTTCGGGGAGTTGTTCGACCTCCATGCCCGATCCGTCTACAACCACGCCTTCCGTCTCACCGCGGACTGGTCGGCCGCCGAGGACGTCATGTCGGCGACGTTCATGGAGGCCTGGCGGTTGCGCGGCAGGGTGGCCGCCGAGGGCGGGTCGCTGCGGCCGTGGTTGCTGGGCATCGCGACGAACCTCGCCCGCAACCACTGCCGCAGCAACCGGCGCTACCGCGCCGCGGCCGCAGCGCTCGCCGCGACGGGGCCTTCGGTGGTGGAAATACCCGACCATGCCGAGGACGTGGCCGGCCGGGTGGACGACCGGCGCCGGATCGCCGCCACGATGGCCGCCATGGGCTCGTTGCGCCGTCCCGAACGCGAGGTCCTGATCCTGTGTCTGTGGGAGGGCCTGGAGTATGCCGAGGCCGCCGAGGCCCTCGGCATCCCCCTCGGGACCGTCCGCTCCCGCCTGTCCCGCGCCCGTACCAGGCTGCGCAAGCTCGCACAGGCGGAACTGACGGCGGACAGACGGGAACCCGCCCGCCGGACTCGACAGATAACTGGGGACCGCGCGACAGCGGTCCGGCCCGTACCGGAAGGAAACCGATGAACGCCAGCCCCTCCCAGCCGCACCCGGCTGAGTGGCCGGAGACCGATGGGCTCCTGCCGGTCGTGGCGCGGGATCTTCCGACGGGCCGCCACGAGTTCCACAAGGAGAGCCTGATGGCCCGGATCCACGAAGACCTCGACAACGCCGTCTCCGGCCCCGCCCGAATCAGCACCCCCAAGCCGCGCAACCCGTTCCTGCGCCGCGCGATCCTCCTGCCGGTGGCGGCATGCGTCCTGACGGGCGCCGTCCTGGTCGGAGCCGGCCTGAGCCTGAGCGGCGGCCCGGACCAGGCCGCCACCTCGGGCACCGGCCCCGCCCTGACCACCACCGTCGGCGCCGCCGACGCGCACGGGGTCGTCCAGCTGCTCGACCGGATTTCGCTGGCCGCCCAGGAGACCGCAGCCCCGCCGGCGAGGGCGGGCCAGTTCGTCTACATCGAGTCGAAGGTCGCCGGCAGCTATGTGCGGACGGTCGACGGCAAGAGCTCGGTGGTCAGCGACGCACTGAACACGCGCCGGACCTGGACGTCGCCGGACGGCCGGCGGGGTTGGCTGATCGACCAGCAGAACAAGGACGGCATCTCCCTGGACTCGAAGGTCGAGCCGTACCTCAACGCGCCGTCCTACGACTACCTGGCCGCCCTCCCCACCGACCCCGACGCCCTGCTGAAGAAGATCTACACGGAGACGGCGGGCCACGGCCCCGGCCCGGACGCGGAGGCGTTCACCACCCTCGGCGATCTGCTCATCGAGAGCTACCCGTCCGCCCAGCTCTCCGCCGCGCTCTACAGGGCCGCCGCCAAGATCCCCGGCGTGGTCCAGGTGGACGACGCGGTCGACGCCGTCGGCCGCCACGGGGTCGCGGTGGCCCGGTTCGAGGAGAAGACCGGCCAGCGCACCGAGTGGATCTTCGACAGTGCGTCGTTCACCTTCCTCGGCGAGCGCACGGTCCAGGTCGAGGGCACATCCGGCGACCACGACCTGATCACGCCCGGCACGGTCGTCTTCACCCATGCCATCACGGCGCGCGCGATCGTCGACGGCATGAAGGAGACGCCTTCCCACTCGGCCTGAACAGCCCCGGCTCGTCCCACCCGAGCCCCGGGGCGCCCGCTACCCCCGGCGTCTCCCGCGCCCCTCCGCCCCTCCGCTCCTCCGCCCCTCCGCCCCTCCGCCCCTCCGCCCCTCCGCCCCTCCGCCCCTCCCTCCCGGCTTGGCCTGAGCCGGGAGGGAGGGGTTGGCCCGGTCGGCGCCGAGCGTCCTACCGGGCGGTCGGCTTCAGGGTGCGGCCGAGGAGGGGGAGCAGGCGCTCCCAATGGCGTTGCAGTGCGGCGGGGTTGAAGGCGTCGGTGTCGGCCATGGTGAAGCCGTGGACGGTGCCGGGGTAGATCTCGGAGGTGTAGCCGACACCCGCGGCATCGAGGACCTGGTTGAGCTCGCCGAGAGCCTCGGGCGTCAGGTCGGTTTCGGCGTGGCCGAAGTGGACCTCGGCGGTGAGGCGGTGCAGGTTGTCGGGCCCGGCGACGCCCACGGGGCCGTGGAATCCGGCGAGGGCGGCCACCTGGCCGGGGTGCGCCGCGGCGGTGCGCACCGCCAGGAGGCCGCCGATGCAGTACCCGGTCACCGCGACCGGTCCGGGACGGACCTCGGGCTGGGCGGTGAGGAACCCGAGGTAGGCGTCGGCGTCGCTCAGGACGCGTTCGGCGGTGTGCGCCTGGATCAAGGGCATCACCTGGGCGATGAGCGCGGACCGGGCCTCTCCCCCGATGTGCTCGGGAAGGTCGAGCAGCGGTGTCGGGCCGTGCCGGTAGAAGTAGTTGGGGACGAGCACGTAGTACCCGTGCCCGGCCAGTTCGCAGGCCATCTCCCGCAGCACGGGCCGGATGCCGAAGGCGTCCGCGTACATCAGCACCCCGGGGTGCCGCTCGCCGTCGTCGGGGAAGGCGGCGAAAGCGTCGGCCTGGCCGTCCGCGGTGGGAATCTGCAACGTCTTCGTGGGCATGCGTTCTCCTGTCGTGGTCGATGTGTCGAGCCTGTGGTCAACACGACGGAGGCGGGGCTCGCGCGGCAGCGCAGGATCCTCGATCGAACAGCGGGCCCGCCCCGGCCCGTACGGCGCTCAGAGGAGCGCCGGGTCACCGATCCGTGTGCGGCGCAAGGCCGTCCCGGTCGTCATAGCCGGACAGCGTAGCCCACCGGCCTGAAATCCGAAGGGACTTCGAGACTCCCTCGCCACTGAACGTCGATGCGTGATGTCGGTTTGCCGAAGCCGCCCCACCTCGGGGGAGTGGCGCGGATCACAGGGGGGTTCGCGCGGTCGGCGAAATGCGGGGGCCGCCGAGGTGGTTGGCACGGGCAACCGTTTTCGTCCCGGCGCACACCACCCCTTACCCGCGAGGAATCCCCATGACCGTCACCGAGCCCGCTGCGGCCGCCGACCCCTTCGCCTCCCGCGCGGCCGAGATCCTGTCCCGGCCCGTCACGATCAACGGGCTGACCGTGCCCAACCGCATCGTGATGGCGCCGATGACGCGCCAGTTCTCCCCGGGCGGCGTGCCCGGCGAGGACGTGCGCGGGTACTACGCCCGCCGCGCCGCCGCGGGCGTCGGCCTGATCGTCACCGAGGGAACGTACGTCGGCCACGAGTCCGCCGGCCAGAGCGACGACATCCCGCGCTTCCACGGCGAGGAACAGCTGGCCGGGTGGGCCCGCGTCGCGCAGGACGTCCACGCGGCGGGCGGCACCATCGTGCCGCAGCTCTGGCACATCGGCATGGTGCGCAAGCAGGGCGACCCGCCGTTCGCCGACGCCCCCGCCGTCGGCCCGTCCGGCATCCGGCTGGACGGCACCGAGGGCACCGGGCGGGCGATGACCCGGACCGACCTGGACGCCGTCATCGGCGCGTTCGCCGAGGCCGCCGCGGCCGCCGAACGGATCGGCTTCGACGGCGTCGAGCTGCACGGCGCGCACGGCTACCTGCTCGACCAGTTCCTGTGGGCGGGCACCAACCGCCGTACCGACGCCTACGGCGGCGACCCGGTCGCCCGGACGAAGTTCACGGCCGAGGTCGTCGCGGCGGTGCGCGAGGCCGTCTCCCCCGAGTTCCCGGTGATCTTCCGCTACTCGCAGTGGAAGGCGGAGAACTACGACGCCCGCCTCGCCGAGACCCCGCAGGAACTGGAAGCGATCCTCACCCCGCTCGCGGAGGCCGGCGCCGACGCCTTCCACGCCTCGACCCGCCGCTACTGGATCCCCGAGTTCGACGGCTCCGACCTCAACCTGGCCGGCTGGACCAGGAAGCTCACCGGCCGCACCGCCATCACCGTCGGCTCGGTCGGCCTCGACGGCGACTTCGTCCGCGCCTTCATGGGCGAGGGCGCCCCGGTCCAGGGCATCGACAACCTGCTCGACCGGCTGGAGCGCGACGAGTTCGACCTGGTCGCCGTCGGCCGCGCCCTCCTCCAGGACCCGCAGTGGGCCGCGAAGGTCCTCGCCGGCCGCTTCGCCGACCTGCACCCTTACGACGCCGCCGCAGTCCGCACCCTGAGCTGACCCCCCCGCCCCGAGGCCCTGCCGCGCGGCGCGCGCGAGAGGGCCGGAGGGCCGGGCAGACCGGCCACACCCCGGATACCTACCGGAAGTCGGCCGGCCTGCTGACGGCCGGCGCGCAGAGCGGCTGACCGTTCGGCAGGCGCACCACCCCGCCCGGTGGTCCGCCGCTGCCGACGGGTGGAAGGCGGTGGGGCTGCGGCAGCCGGCTGCCGCAGCCCCACGGATCGTACGGTCAGGAGATGGTCAGGACACGGTGAGGGCCGTGTCGTCGATGACGAAGCTCGTCTGGAGGGAGCTGTCCTCGGTGCCGGTGAACTTCACGGTGACGTTCTGGCCGGCGTAGGCGGAGAGGTCGAAGGTGCGCTGCTGGTAGCCGGCCGCGGCGTCCACGTTGGAGTAGGTCTTCAGCGTGGTGCCGTTGACCGAGACGGTCAGCTTGTCGTACGCGGTGCTGCCCGACTCCGCGGTGTCGATGTGCAGGTAGAAGCTGAGGGCGGCCTTGCAGCCGGCCGGTACGGCCAGGGTCTGGGCGAGCGTGTCGGTGTGGGCGGAGCCGTAGCCGTCGAGCCAGGACTTCCAGCTGCCGCCGTGGGCGGGCTCACTGCCGGAGTTGTCGATCACGCCGGCGCTGGCCGTCCACGGGGTGGCGCTGCCGGTCTCGAAGCCGGGGTTGCCGAGGAGCTGGGCGGGGGTGCAGCCGCCGCCGGCGCCGGTGACGGTCCAGCCGAAGGTGGTGGAGCCGCTGGCGCCGGTGCCGTCGGTGGCGGTGACGGTCACGGTGAAGGTGCCGGCGGTGTTCGCGGTGCCGGTGATCAGGCCGGTGGCGGCGTCGACGCTCAGGCCGGCGGGCAGGCCGGTGGCGCCGTAGCCGAGGGACTGGCCGGAGGCCGAGTCGGTGGCGTGGATCTGCAGGCTGACGGCGGAGCCCTGGGCGGTGCTCTGGCTGCCCGGGTTGGTCACGGTGACGGTGTTGCCGCCGGTGCTGCCGTTGGTGAAGGCGGCGGTGCCGTTGGGCGTGCCGAGGCCGGTCGGGCCGTCGTAGCCGGCGGCGGCGGTGCACAGGTAGGACGGGGAGCAGCTGCCGTTGGCGCCGCTGGTGACGTCGTACAGGGAGCCGGTGTGCGCGTACGGGTAGGAGGCCGGGGCGGTGCCGGCGGCCGGGGTGCCCGCCAGGGCGTAGACGGAGGCGATGATCGGGGAGGAGGCGCTGGTGCCGCCGTAGACGTTCCAGCCCGAGCCGCCGTAGGTCTGGTAGACGGCGACGCCGGTGGCCGGGTCGGCGACGGCGGAGACGTCGGCGACGGTGCGCTTGCCGCAGCCGGTGTCGTGCTGCCAGCTCGGCTTGGCGTCGTAGGCGGAGCAGCCGGAGCCGGCGCCGTTGCCGCCGGAGCTGCTGCCCCAGACCTTCTCGGTCCAACCGCGGGCGGTGGAGGCGCGGTTGAGGCTGGTGCCGCCGACGGCGGTCACGTACTGGGAGGCGGCCGGGTACTCGACGCCGTAGCCGGAGTCACCGGAGGAGACGGTGATGGCGACGCCGGGGTGGTTGAAGTAGCTGGTGTCGGAGCTCGGGTCGGTGGAGTCCTCGCCGCCGCCGTAGCTGTTGGAGACGTACTTGGCGCCCATCGAGACGGCGGTGTTGACGGCGGCGCCGAGGTTGCTCATGTTGGCGTCGTCGGACTCGACCAGCAGGATGTGGCAGTTGGGGCAGACGGCGCTGACCATGTCGACGTCGAGCGAGATCTCGCCGGCCCAGCCGCTGTCGGCGGTCGGGTAGCTGGTGCCGCCGCGCTGGTCGACCTTCCTGAAGCAGCCGTTGGCGGTGGTGCAGGCGGGCAGGCCGTACTGGGAGCGGTAGGTGGCGAGGTCGGACTCCGCGTTGGGGTCGTCCTGGGCGTCGACGATGGCGACGGTGGCGCCGGCGCCGGCCGAGGTCGGGAGGTTGTAGGCGGAGGCGAGGTCGCTGGGGCCCAGGCCGGAGGGGTTGATGTCCGGAGCCAGGGCGAGGTGCTGGACGAGGTCGGTGCGGGCGAGCGCGAGGCAGGCCATTTCGCCGGGGTGGGTCGGGGCGGCGCAGACGTGCTTGGTGGTGACACCGGTGGTGGGGCCGGTGCCGGCGGTCCCGCCGGGGACGGCGGCGGCGCCGGGGGCGGTGGCCGCGAGCAGGCCGGTGGCGGCCAGCGCGAAGGCGGGCAGGGCGGCGAGCAGTCTGCGCGCCCGGGCAGGGCGCGCACCGCTGGGGGAGTGGAAGCGCAAGAGTCGACCCTCCGTGGGGGTGAGGGCGCGGCCGGTGCCGGCAGTTGGGGTGCTCGCCGGGACGGGCTCGGGCCCGTGCTGACGGATCACGTGCAGGTGCTCGTCGGCCACGGCGGATGGCCGTGGACCGGCATGGTGCTTGCGCTGTACGGGAGGTGGGGCACGCACCCCGGGTGAGCAGGGTGGTGTGGCCATGACATGCATGGGCATGTCGGAGGCCCGTACCGTTCACGGTCGGGCCCGGCCGCTTCGGCACCGCCATGAGGTTACTGACGGGTGTTCGACAACCTCAAGGTGCCGTTCGCAGCCTTTACCGGGCTTTGCCCATCAATTGTCCGGAGGATGAGGCGGGTTGCTCCGCACCGGCGGAGGCGGGCTGCTCCGCACCGGCGGAGCCGGGTCGCGACGCCGGTGGGTGTCGGTGGGTCCCGCCGTGACGAGCCGTCATGTTCCGACTCCCGCGATGGGGAAGCCTGGTCCTCCGGCCGCTCCTCGCGTCGACGCCGTCCCAGTATCCGGACGATTTGAGCGAATCCCTGTTCAGCTCCCGCGGTCCTGCGCCTAAGCTGGCCGTGCAGCTGGTTCGCCCTGTCCGCCAGGCAGGCGCGTCGCAAGAGGGAACCCGGTGGGAATCCGGGACTGCCCCGCAGCGGTGAGTGGGAACGACCGCCGTCATACGCACTGGGCCCGGGACGGGTCTGGGAAGCGACGGCCAGTAGGTGTCCGCCCTGGAAGCAGGGCGGCTGTGCCCGCGAGTCCGAAGACCTGCCACTGCCCGCGCGCGACCGATCGCGCGCGGAGATCCGGTGACCTCGAGGGCGGGTCGGCGTACCTACCAGACGGAGCCGCGCCCACGTGCGGGCGCCCGTCCGGTTCGTCACCCCTTCGCGCCTTCGTCCCGTCATCGGGGACCAGAGGAATCAGGCTCGCGAAGGAGAGTCCCTTGACAGCGAAGTCCGCAGCGACCACCACCAGCACCACCGCAGTCGCCACCACCGCCACCACCACCGGCGCCGCAACCACCACCGCAGCCACCGCGTACGGCTACCCCCGGCAGGGTCGCAACCGGGAACTGAAGAAGGCGATCGAGGGGTACTGGAAGGGCGCGGTCACCGCCGAGGCGCTGCTGAACACCGCCGCCGACCTGCGCCGGGAGAGCTGGGCCCAGCTCGCCGAGGCCGGGGTTGGGGAAGTCCCGACCGGAGACTTCTCCCTCTACGACCACGTGCTGGACACGACGGTCGCCGTCGGCGCGATCCCCGCCCGACACCGGTCCGCGGTCGACACCGATCCCCTGGACGGCTACTTCGCCATGGCACGCGGCACCCAGGAGGTGGCGCCGCTGGAGATGACCAAGTGGTTCGACACCAACTACCACTATCTCGTACCGGAGTTGGGCTCCGACACGGTCTTCGCCGCGAACCCGGCCAAGGCGGTCGCCGAGCTGCGCGAGGCCCTCGTCCTCGGCCACGCCGCCAGGCCGGTGCTGGTCGGTCCGGTGACCTACCTGCTGCTCGCCAAGCCCGCTCCCGGGGTGGCCGAGGACTTCCAGCCGATCACCCTGCTGGACCGGCTGCTGCCCGTCTACGCCGAACTGCTCGCCCACCTGCGGGCGGCGGGCGCCGAATGGGTGCAACTGGACGAGCCCGCCCTCGTCCAGGACCGCACCCCGGCCGAACTCAACGCCGCCGCCCGCACCTACCGCGAGCTGGGCGGCCTCGCCGACCGGCCCAAGCTGCTGGTCGCGAGCTACTTCGACCGCCTCGGCGACGCCCTGCCGGTGCTCGCCAAGGCCCCGGTCGAGGGCCTGGCGCTGGACTTCACCGGCCCGGCCGCCGCCAACCTGAACGACCTCGCCGCCGCCGGCGGCCTGCCCGGCAAGCGGCTGGTCGCGGGAGTCGTCGACGGCCGCAACATCTGGATCAACGACCTGGAGAAGTCGCTGGCCACCCTGGCGACCCTGCTCGGCCTCGCCGACAGCGTGGACGTCGCGCCGTCCTGCTCCCTGCTGCACGTGCCGATCGACGCCGCCGCCGAACGCGACATCGACCCGCAGATCGCCCGATGGCTGGCCTTCGCCCGGCAGAAGGCCGCCGAGGTCGCCCTGCTGGCCCGCGGTCTGCGGGAGGGCGCCGGTGCGATCACCGCCGAACTCGCCGCGAACCGCGCCGACCTGGCCTCCCGGGCCACCTCCCCGATCACCCGCGACCCGGCGGTCCGGGCCCGGGTCGCCGCCGTCACCGGGGCCGACACCCGCCGCGCCCAGCCCTACCCCGTCCGGGCGGCGGCCCAACGCGCCCGGCTCGGCCTGCCGCTGCTGCCGACCACCACCATCGGATCCTTCCCGCAGACCACCGAACTGCGCGTCGCCCGCGCCGACTTGGCGGCCGGTCGGATCGACGCGGGCGCGTACCGCGAGCGGATGGCGGCCGAGGTCCGCGAGGTCATCGCCTACCAGGAGAAGGCCGGACTGGACGTCCTGGTGCACGGCGAGCCCGAACGCAACGACATGGTCCAGTACTTCGCCGAGCAGCTCACCGGCTACCTGGCCACCCGGCACGGCTGGGTGCAGTCCTACGGCACCCGCTACGTGCGGCCCCCGGTCCTCGCGGGGGACATCTCCCGCCCGCGCCCGATGACCGTCGACTGGTTCCGCTACGCGCAGGGCCTGACCGCCCGCCCGGTCAAGGGCATGCTCACCGGCCCGGTCACCATGCTCGCCTGGTCCTTCGTCCGCGACGACCAGCCGCTCGCCGACACCGCCCGCCAGGTCGCCCTCGCCCTGCGCGACGAGGTCACCGACCTGGAGGCCGCGGGCGCCGCCGTCGTCCAGGTCGACGAGCCGGCCCTGCGCGAAACCCTCCCGCTGCGGGCCGCCGACCGCCCGGCGTACCTCGACTGGGCCACCGAGTCCTTCCGCCTCGCCACCTCCGGCGTCCGCGCCGACACCCAGGTCCACACCCACATGTGCTACGCCGAGTTCGGCGCCATCATGACGGCGATCGACGACCTCGACGCGGACGTCATCTCCCTGGAGGCCACCCGCTCGCACATGGAGGTCGCCGGAGAGCTCGCCGAGGCCGGCTACCCGCGCGAGGTCGGCCCCGGCGTCTGGGACATCCACTCCCCGCGCGTCCCGAGCACCGACGAGGCGCTCACCCTCCTGCGGGCCGGCCTCGCCGCCATCCCGGCCGAGCGGCTGTGGGTCAACCCCGACTGCGGCCTGAAGACCCGCGGCTGGCCGGAGACCCGCGCGTCCCTGGACAGCCTGGTCGCCGCCGCCCGCCGCCTGCGCGAGGAACTCGCCGGCTGACCCGCCGGCGGACGGCCACCGGGGCGGAGGCGGCACTCGCCGCGTCCGCCCCGGTGGGCCGGGCCGTTGCCGGTTGCCGGTCGCGGATCGCCGGTTTCCGCCGCCGGTCGCTCGTTGATCGCTTGTCTACCGCGCACTTCTACGGTCGGGCCATCGGCAAGTTCCGCACCGCTCAGAAGGATTCCCATGATGGACCCCACCGTGTCGTCGGGCCGCGACGCGCCCTGGATCGGCGACGATCCGCGATTCACCGAACTGCGCGCCGCCTACCGCACGTTCGTGTTCCCGGTGACGGCGGCCTTCCTGCTCTGGTTCCTGGCGTACGTGCTCTGCTCGGCCTATGCCCGCGACCTCATGGCGACGAAGGTCGTCGGGAACGTCAACGTGGCCCTGGTCTTCGGACTGCTGCAGTTCGTCTCGACCTTCGGCATCGCCCTGGCCTACGGCCGGTTCGCCGCCCGGCGGCTGGACCCGCTGGCCGCGGCCCTGCGGAGCGTGGCGGTGTCCCACCCGACAGCCCCGGCCCCGGCCGGCCACGGCGGCGACCAGGAACCGACGGAGAACCAGGCATGACACAGCACCTTCCGCTCGCCGCGACGACGGCGCAGTCGGCATCGAACAAGGCCCTGACGATCGGCCTGTTCGTCGCCCTGGTGGCGGTGACCCTCGTCATCACCCTCTGGGCGCGGCGGAGCACCCGGGGCACCGGCGGCTTCTACACCGGCGGCGGCGAGTTCTCCGCGCTGCAGAACGGCATCGCGATCTCGGGCGACTACCTGTCCGCGGCCTCCTTCCTCGGCATCGCCGGGATCATCGCGCTCTCCGGGTACGACGGCTTCCTCTACTCGATCGGCTTCCTGGTCGCCTGGCTGGTCGCGCTGCTGCTGGTCGCCGAACTGCTGCGCAACACCGGCCGGTTCACCATGGCCGACGTGCTGGCCGCGCGGCTGCGCAGCGGGCCGATGCGCACCGCAGCGGGCGTGTCGACCATCGTGGTCTCGATCTTCTACCTGATCGCGCAGATGGTCGGCGCGGCGACGATCGTGGGGCAGCTGCTCGACGTCAAGGGCAGCGCCGCGCAGATCTGGACCATCGCCGGGGTCGGCGCCCTGATGATCGTCTACGTCGTGGTCGGCGGGATGAAGGGCACCACCTGGGTGCAGATCGTCAAGGCGGTGCTGCTGATCGCCGGCGCGGCGACGATGACCGTGTGGGTGCTGGCGAAGTACGGGTTCAACATCAGCCACCTGCTCGGGGACGCCGCGGCGGCGTCCAAGAAGGGCGACGCCTTCCTCCAGCCCGGCCTGAAGTACGGGGCGACCGACGGCTGGTCGAAGCTCGACCTGGTCAGCCTCGGCACCGCCCTGGTGCTGGGCACCGCGGCGCTGCCGCACGTGCTGGTCCGCTTCTACACCGTCCCGACCGGGCGTGACGCACGCAAGTCGGTGAACTGGTCGATCGGCATCATCGGGGTGTTCTACCTGATGACCCTGGTGCTCGGCTTCGGCGCGGCCGCGCTGGTCGGCACGGCGACGATCAAGGAGAAGGACCCCTCCGGCAACACCGCCGCCACCCTGCTGGCCGAGCACCTCGGCGGCGGCGCGGGCACCACCGGCGGCTCCCTGATGCTCGCCTTCATCGCGGCGGTCGCGTTCGCCACCATCCTGGCGGTCGTCGCCGGGCTCACCCTGACCTCCTCGTCGTCGTTCGCCCATGACCTGTACGCCAGTGTCATCCGCAAGGGCCGGGCCACGGAGCGGCAGGAGCTGGTCACGGCGAAGGTCGCCGCCGTGGTCATCGGCGCGGTCGCGGTCGCCCTGTCGATCTTCGCCAGGGACCTCAACGTGGCGTTCCTGGTGGCCCTGGCCTTCGCCATCGCGGCCTCGGCCAACCTGCCGGCGATCCTGCTGACCCTGTTCTGGCGGCGCTTCACCACCTTCGGCGCCAAGTGCGGCATCTACGCGGGCCTGGTCAGCGCGATCGGCCTGGTGCTGCTCTCCCCGATCTGCTGGGGCGGCGCGAGCAGTACGGTCCACGCCGTGAAACTGACGGCCGCCCAGGCGAAGGACTGCGGGGTGCCGGCGGCCAGCAAGCAGGTCGGCAACGCCACGGCGCTGATCTCCTGCACCACCACCGCGCCGATCCCGCTGCAGAATCCGGGCGTCATCTCGATCCCGGTCGGGTTCGCGGCCGCGGTCCTAGGCTCCCTGGCCGGCGGCCGCCGCCGTCGCGACGAGGAGTCGGACCCGCGCCGCTTCGAGGAGTTCGAGGTCCGCGCGCTCACCGGGGCGGGGCGGTAGACCGTGGCACCGGGCTCCAACCTCGACGAGTTCCTCTCCGACCTCGCGCGCTACGCCGCCGCGGACGTCCTGACCGCCCAGCTCACCGCCGACACCCTGCGCAAGTACCTGCGGGCCGGACTGATCGTTCCCGACGACCTGTGCGCCGGCGACACCGACGGCTACGCGCAGCGTCTACTGCATGCCGGACGGACACACTCCGTGGTGGCCCTGACCTGGCTGCCCGGGCAGTCCACCCCGATCCACGACCACGTCGCCTGGTGCGTGTCGGGTGTGGTGGAGGGCGTCGAGGTGGACGAGGCGTACCGGCTGTGGCGGCTCCGCCGCTCCGGCCGCCGGGTGCTCGCGCCGGCCGGCCGGACCACCTGCTCGCCCGGCCGGGTACAGCTCCTGGTGCCGCCGGACGAGGACATCCACCGGGTGTCGAACGGCGGCACCGGCCGCGCGGTCTCCCTGCACGTCTACGGCGCCGACATCTCGCTGAACGGGGACAGCTCGATCAACCGGGTCTTCGGGCAGGACCTCGTGGACGCCCCGCCGGACGGGGCCCGCCTGGTGAGCTGGCGGCGCCCGGACGCTCTGGCCCCCTGACCGGCACCCGGCGCCCTGACGGGCTGCGGACTGACGGGCCGTCCGATGTGCACGGCCCGTCAGCCGCGTCCCGGGCGGGCATGCCGCCGCCGCGTCACGCGGGGTGGCGGGCGCCGGGGATCTTCCACCAGAGGAGCCAGACGCCGGTGGAGACGATCAGCGCGTTCACGACGATCGGGCCCGGCATCGGGCTGTAGCCGTGCAGGCCCATCCACCCGATGGAGTCGACGTACATGACGGCGTAGAACAGCGCCACGTCGAAGATCAGGAAGAGGGCCCACACCAGCCCCGGGTGGAGACGCGGCCGGGGCAGCGCGTGCACGAGCGAGATCACGGCCGTGGCGGCGATCACGCGCGAATAGTAGGAGGGCGGCAGGTAGGACAGGTCGTTCCACGGCAGCGCCAGGCCGACGGCCCAGAGCAGCGCCATGCTGCCGATGAAGCGCAGCAACCGGACGACGGCCGGGCTGGTCCCGGGCGTGCCGTCGGTGCCACCGGTGCCGTCGGTGCCGACGGCGGTCGGTGCCACCGCCGGCGGGTAGGGCGGGGGCTGCTGCTGCGGCACCCGGGCGCCCTCGGCGGTCGGTACCTGGTGCGGGTGCGGGTGCGGACCGAGTACCGACCGCAGCGGTGCCGTGGGCGTCACCGGCGCCGGAGGGACGGGTGCCGGGTAGACCGGGGGCGGACCGAACCCGCCAGGCCCGAACCCGCCCGACCCGAACCCGCCCGACCCGGACGTGTCGACCTGCGTCGGCGGGGCGACGAGCGGAGCCACCTCGCCCCGGGCCACCGACTCCAGCGCCGCGAGCGCCTGTTCGGCCGTCAGCCGCTGCGCCGGGTCCTTGGTGAGCAGCCCCGCGAGCACCGGCGCGAGCGCACCGGCCCGCCGGGTCGGGCGCGGGGGCTGGGTGACGACGGCGATGCAGAGCGCCGTGAACGACTCCGCGTGGAACGGCGCCTCGCCCTCCACCGCGGCGTAGAGCGTCGCACCGAGCGACCACAGGTCGTTGGCGGAGGTCGGCGGCCTGCCCTCCAGCTGCTCGGGGGCCATGTAGGCGGGGGTGCCGATGACGGCGCCGGTGCGGGTGAGCGCGGTGGTCGCGTCAGCCATGTGCGCGATGCCGAAGTCGGTGAGGATGACCCGCTCGTCCATCAACAGGACGTTGTCCGGCTTGAGATCGCGGTGGACGATCCCCGCCGCGTGCGCCTGCTGCAGCGCCTTGAGCATCGCGGCGCCGATCTCGGCCACCCGCCGGACCGGCAGGGCTCCCTCCCGGTCGAGCAGCGAGGCGAGGGAGGCCCCGGTCACGTACTCCATGACGATCACGGGCGCGCCCTCGTGCTCGACCACGTCGTGGACGGTGATGATGCCCGGATGGTTGAGCCGCGCGGCGGCGAGCGCCTCGCGCAGCGTGCGCCGCAGGAGTTGCTCGCGGTGGCCGTCGGCGACGCCCTCCGGCAGGAGCACCTCCTTCACGGCGACATCCCGACCGAGGGTCTCGTCCCGTCCCCGCCACACGCGGCCCATGCCGCCTTGCCCGATGAGGTCGTGGAGGCGGTACCGGCCCCCGACGACTGCCCCGCTCGTCGCTGTCACGGGCTCATACCTTAGTGCGGCGGCCCTGCCCCGGACACGCCCCGGCGCGGACCCGTCGGGAGGCCGACGGTGTCGGCCCCCCTGCTCTCACCCGCCGACCAGGGTCCGCGGGTCGAAGGGCTTGCCGTCCCAGCCGTGGGCGGAGAAGCCGCGCCCCCCGGACAGGTACAGGGTGAGGGCGGCGTGGGAGGTCGGGAACATCGGCAGCGGCAACGTGTCGGCCGGGGACCAGGTGACGGTGAGGTGCTTGTCCGGCTCGGTGTTCGTCAGCTCGCCGCGCCAGGCGGTGGCGAGGAACACCGACAGCAGGAACGGGCCCTTGCCGTCCCAGCCGGTACGGACCTGGACCGTGTGCACGAGCCGCAGGCCTTCCGGGTCGACGATCAACCCGGTCTCTTCCCGCAGTTCACGGGCGGCGGCCTCGTCCAGGCGCTCGCCGACCTCGACCTTGCCGCCAGGGATCGTCCACGCCGGGGTCGTGCTCCAACGGTTCGCGGCGTAGTGGATCGTCGCGATCCGGCCCCGGCCCCGGTCATGGGCGATCACGGCCACGGCCTGGCGAAGGCTTTCCACAGTGCTACCTCCAAGACGGTTGAGCGAACAAGGATTTCAGACGGTCGGGGGGCCGGCCGCGCCGCGCAGCAGCCGGTCGGCGTCGTCGGGGAGGGCGGCGCGGTCATGACGGCCAGCCGACGGTGGACAACGGGTTGCCGCGGGTGACCTCGGCGAGGGCGTGCGCGGTGTACGGCACGATGTCGGCCGGCAGCCGGTCGAGCGGCCACCACCGCAGTTCCTCGCACTTGTGCGGCTCCGCGTTGCGCACCTGCCCGCCGTAGCGGGCGGGGCGGAAGAAGAGCTGGAGACGGCTGCGCCCGTCGTCGGCGTCGAGGTGGTGCAGCGTGTGGACGAGTTCGAGGTCGTCCTCGGCGATGGTGATGCCGAGTTCCTCCTCGGCTTCGCGGGTCATGGAGCGGGTGACGTGCTCGCCGCGCTCCATGTGCCCGGCCGGGAGGTGCCAGAGGCCGTTGGCGTAGCTGGTGTTGCGGCGTCGGCCGAGCAGGACCGCGCCGTCGCCGGCCAGGACGAGGTGGACGCCGACGACCAGCGTCAGCGGGTCCGTCCCGGGCGCGCGGCCGGTGTGGTCGAGGTGGGTCACGAGGTCCTCCCGGTGGATTGGCCGTTCGCCGCGGTGAGCAGCGGCAGGTAGTGGTGCATGTAAGGCGGGACCTTGAGGTCGAGTACCTCGTCGAAGGGGACCATGCGCACGGCCAGGCCCTCGTCACCGAGCCGCAGGTCGCTCTCGGGGCCGTGCCAGACGGCGTATCCTCCAGACGCGGAGCGGTGCGCGGGCGTGCGGAAGCGCCGGATTCGGCCGACGAGAAAGCGCAAGGTGGCTTGTCTCAAGCCGAGTTGACGGAGTTGTTACGGGCGGGTGGCGTCCGATGATGCTGCTGTTCGAATGCGGTGTTCAAGTGGATTACCTCCGGGCGATCCCGGGGCGAACAGGGACACTTCGAGCACCTCCCGGGCGCGGTCCAGCGTGTCCTCCAGCTGGTCGATCACGGGGCGGACGGCGGCGGAGCCCAGTGCGCAGGCGGCGAGCGCCTGTTCGAGCGCGGCTCCCGGCCGGGTTCGATGCGGTCGCGGACGCCATGGTGGGTGAGGAGGTCGCGCAGCGCAGAGCCGCCGCCAGATTCACCCGTTCGGCTGGTCCCGTACACGAGCAGGTTTCGGGCCGCGGACGGGGTCATGATCCTGGGTTCGGACCGCCGGATGTCCGGCGAGCCGGTCGGCTGCTTCTTCCGGCGGCCCTTCCACGTCCGAGTCGCCGCCCTCGATGTCTACCGGGCGGCGGAGGCCGCCCAGGCTGAGGGCGGGCAGGCCTGGTCCTGGCCGATTCGCGGTCGTCAGCCGCCCTCGGGCGACGGCCGGGGGCCGGCCCCCGCGTCGCGGTCCTCGATGAAGTGCTTGAAGCGGCGCAGGTCGCCGCGTACCTGGACGCCGAGCACGCCCAGCTTGTCGGCGGCCTTCTCGGCCAGGCCGGTGGGCTGGAAGACCATGGTCATCCTCACCCGGGTGCGGGCTGCTCCGAGCGGCTCGAAGTCGACCGTGCCGGTGTGCTTCACGCTCTCGCCGGTGGTGCGCCAGGCGACCCGCTCATCGGGCACCCGCTCGACGACCTCGGTCTCGAACTCCCGGGACAGCCCGGCGATCCTGGTCCGCCAGTGGGCACGGCGGTCGTCCAGCTGCCTGACCTCCTCCACGCCGTCCATGAACTTCGGGAAGTCCCCGAAGGTCGCCCACTGGTCGTAGACGACGCGGACGGGCACGTCCACGTCGATCGACTCCACCACCGTGCTCATCGCTCACCTCTCCACGCTGTCCTGTCGGCCGATCCGCCGCGCGGCCACCGGGAGGGAGGTTCGCGGACGGCGCCCCTGTCAGTCTGGGCCGTGCGCCGGGCGTCGGCGACCGGTCGGTCGGGGTTCCCGGGGGCTCGGCGCCCGCCGCCGGGCGGTCGACGGCGGGTCCGCCCGGGTGACCGGCCCGGTGGCAGGAGCGAGGGGCCCGGCGTGTCACCCGGGCCGACCGTGACCGCTCTGCCAGCGTGTTCCGCGGCCCGGTGCCGGACGAGCCGCACACCGGCACAGTGATCCGACCCGAGGAGCCCCGCTTGCCTCACCGGTTGCCCCTTCCCCGGCTGACGGCCGTCGTCGTGGCCCTGCTCCTCGGGCTCTCCGCCTGTTCCAGCTCCGGCACCGGCTCCGGCTCGGGAGCGCGCCCGGCCGACTCGCACGGCAGTTCCCCGCCCGCCGACGAGGTGGCCGCGGGCGGTCCGCTGGTCGGCGACCCCACCCTCGTCTCCGGCGAACAGTCCTGCGCGGCCGCGGAGGGCAACGCTCCGTGGTATCCGACCATCGCCGCCTTCGAGGTCCACGACTCGAACCGGACACACCGCTACGCGTGCGCGCACTTCGCGGGCGCCCCGTCGAACAACCAGGTCTACGCCTACAGTTCGCAGCAGGTCTACGCCACGCCGTACAACATCGTGGACCGCGGCCCCGACGAGCTCTACGTCTACGGCGGTGGCTACGGCGACGACCCGGCCGCCTCCGGCTCGTTCGTCTCGCGGGTGGAACCCGGAACCTTCAACGAGGTCTGGCGGCAGGTGCTCATCAACACCCACGCGACCGACGAATGGGACTACCCAGGCGTCCTGAACGTCCTGTCGGACGGCAGCCTGGTGGTCATCTACGGTTACCACATCGCCCGGATCGACCCGCAGACCGGCAAGGTCCTCGCCCGGACCACCCTTCCCACCGGCCAGTCGGCCCCGCGCGACACCGCGTACAACGGCTACGACGCGCTCTCCGACGGGACCATCGTCGCCAAGACCGTCAACCGGCAACCCGGGTGCACGGAGCAGGGTTTCAGCGCCTTCCTCAACTGCCCCGACCCGACGGCCGTACCGCCCTCGATCATGGTGGCGATCGACCCGAAGAGCCTCCAGGTGATCTCCCAGGTAACGCTGCCCGAGATGATGGGCGGCCGCATCACCACCTCGACGCTCAACGACACGCAGGAGATCTACCTGCCCGGAGCGACCAAGCTCTACCGCTACACCTACCAGAACAGCGCCTTCGCCCCCGACCCCTCGTGGGGGCCGGTGCCCTACCTCAAGGACGGGCAGACGGCCGCGTCCGCCATGGCCGTCATCAACGATTACGTCGTCGCGATGACCAACGGCGGGAAGCCGACCCCGACCCCGATGAGCGTCGTCGCCGTCTCCCAGAGCGACTCCACCAAGGTGGCGAACGTCCAGCCCTTCGCCGACAGCGGCAGCAAGAACAGCTTCATCCCGTCGATGGTCTCGGTCGACCCCGAGAACAACCGCGTCTACGCGATGGACGCCGGAGCGGGCAAGCTGGCCGGGATCGACCTGACGAACGGCGCGCTGTCGGTGGCGTGGACGCAGGACCAGACGACGCTCAGCTTCACGACCCTCATCGGCCCCGGGGACCAGCGCGTCCTGATCGGGACCGACATCCCGGTGAAGTTCTTCCAGGGCCTCAAGAAGTACACCACCGAACAGGTCGTGTGGCGCAGGGCCCAGGACGGCACCGAACTCGCCCGGTCCAGCCAACTGCCCAAGATGACCCAGGGAATCCTGGTCACACCCGGCTACGCCGCACTCCAGTACTTCCTCACCGCGGACGGCCACGTCACCGGGCTCCAGGTCGCGCCGAAGCCCGCGTCCCCGTCTCCTTCACCCGCCGCTCCGGGCAGCCCCACGAAGTCCACGTCCCCGGCGTCTCCCGCGTCCCCGGCGTCCCCGGCGTCCTCGGCGTCCTCGGCGTCTCCTGCGTCCCCGGCGTCCCCGGCGTCCCCCGCGTCGTCCGGCTCGCCAGGTCCGTCCGGCACCGCCACGGTGACCCCGTCCTGAACCTGTTCACGCACCTCGTCGGCCTGCCACCGGCCACCCATCACCGTCCCGCCCGTCGCCGTCCCGCCCGTCGCCCCGAACGACCGAGGAGCCCGAGCGCACCCGCTCGGACTCCTCGGTACCGGCGAACCGGCCCCGGGCTGGAGACCCGAAACCCCGGGTGTGAAGCACGGGGTCAGACGGCGGCCCACCCGGTCCAGTTGCCGTTGGTGTCACGGACGCGGCTCCAGATGCGGCCGTCGGTGCCCTTCGCGCCGACCTCGAAGTTGCCGAAGCCCATGTCCGTGGCGAGGATGCCGACCGGGCCCGCCAGGACACCGCCGAGGGAGAGCCAGCCGCTCTTCTTGCCGGACTTGTCGACGGTCCAACGCGTCCACACGGCGTGGTCGGTGCCGATGACGAACACCTCCTGGCGGCCGTCACGGAAGTAGTACGTCGCGGTGCCGGCGCCGTACTCGTCGCCGCAGAGGTAGTTGCCGCCCCACACCGGGCTGCTGCACACGCCCAGGCTGCTGCCGACCGTGCCGCTGCCCGCGCCGGGGGCGCCCGAGCCCGCCGCACCGGCGGGCGCCGCGCCGAGGGACAGCGCGGCGAGCGCGGCCACGGAGGCGGCAACGGCCTTGATGAGCTTCATGATTGCTCCCGAGGAGAGACGTGCAGACCGATCGGGACCGAGCGAACAGGCCGGTCCCTCACCAGTGCTGACGGGGGCACACCCGGAACGGGTTCAACCGGCCTGCCGACGGTCGCTGCGCGCCTTGTCCGGATCGGCGGCGGGCCCTGAGCAGGCTGTGGGGGCAGCCACCCGACATATCGGACCGCCCCAGAATTGAGACGTCTCAGCTTCCCCCCTGAGACAGGCATCCGATCACCGCCGGCACCCCGCGCTGGGACACCCGGTGACACCCGGCGACACGTGGTGAGACGGCGTGAGATGGCGTGAGATGGCGTGAGATGGCGTGAGATGGCGTGAGACGGATCCGGGCCACCGGGAATCCAGCAGAGCGTCAGGCCGTCGATCGGTAGGCTCCGAACCCAGCGGTGGCCGTGATCAAGGTCCCGCACATCCGAAGTGATGCCGTGCCAGGGGCGAGCTGCGCTCCCGTCCGGCCGTGCCGCGCCCTTTCCTCGCGCGGCTCGTGGCGTCGTACCGGAACCAGGAACCGTCCGGAACGTCGAGGGCTTACCGGCTACCGCTACCCGCAGGTGCCCGGCTGCGCCCCGGCTGAACAGGAGGAAGTCGATGAGCATGGTGGCAAGGATCGGCAAGGGGGCCGTGGCGCTGGCGATGGCCGGTGCATCGGTGCTGGGTGTGACGGGCAGCGCGAGTGCGGCCCCCGGTGCGTCCTACATCGGACCCGGCTACGCCACCTCCGGCGCCGGTGTGTGGTGCGTGCAGCACAGCATCAACTACTTCCTCGCCAACAACGGATCGGCGTACCGCGCGAGCGCCCCGTACTGGTCGCTCGACGAGGACAGCCAGTGGGGTCCGAAGACCGAGGCCGAGGTCCGCTGGTTCCAGGCGCACTGGGGCTACGACCAGGACGGCATCGTCGGACCGACCACGGGCTTCCAGATCCTGGTCTACGGGGAGCCGAAGTTCAGCGGGACCCCGTGGAACGGCCCCGGCTACTGCTACTGGCAGGTGCCCAGCGACCACATGTACGGCGCGTAGCACGAACATTCCGTCCCCCTGTCGAAACCCCTGTCGAAAGGAATCACCATGATCAAGAAGTCGATCGGCCGAGGCCTGGTCGCAGCCGTCGCCCTCACGCTCTCCACCGCCGCACTGGCCGGTACCGCGCAGGCGTCGACCACGGCCCCCTACCTCGGTTACAGCCACACCACCTCGGGCACCGGGGTGTGGTGCGTGCAGCACCTGGTCAACGACTACCTGCGGCTGAGCGGGGAGGCGACCATCAGCGAGGACAGCCAGTGGGGCCCGCAGACCGACGCCGCCGTGCGGAACTTCCAGCAGGCCGTCCTCGGCAGCAGCCAGGCGGACGGCGTCGTCGGCCCGCGGACGGGCAGCAAGCTGATGAACGTCGACTGGACCGACCCGTACGCCGGGCCCAACGGCTCTTGCCTGCCGTTCATCCCGACCACCAGCTGATCCGCAGCCGGCTGCGCGAAGGCCGGAAGAGGCCCCGTTCCGCCGAGCCCGGCGGACGGATACCCACAAGGCAGAGGAAGACCATGCACAACGCACTCAAGAAGCTGGCGGCGACCGCCGCCGTCGGCGTGTCCACGCTCGCCATGTCGCTGGTCGGCGCCACGGGCGCGCACGCCGACTCCCAGGACGGCTGCCCCTACCCGTACGTGTGCATCTACGCCGGTCCCTCCAGCAGCACGATCGTGGCCCAGTTCCGGGACATCACCAGCTACTACCAGAGCACCTACCACGGCCCGGGCTTCAGCGTCGTCAACACGCGGAACCAGGACACGGTGTGGCTTCGCATCAACTACGGCGGCAGCGACGACTACGAGTGCCTCAGCAACGCGAGCCACGACCAGAACAGCATCGGATCGCTCGGAACCCTCACCGGCATCATGATCAGCTCCAACACCAGCTGCTGATACCCGCCCTCGGCAGAACGGATGTGACGGCATGAGAACAGGCGCAACAGCAGCACGGATCGCCGCCGGTCTGGCGTTGTCGCTGTCGGTGGTCATCGGCCTCGGCGGAACGGCCCAGGCGTCCCCGACCGCCCCCTACCTTCGGACGGGGTCGTCCGGACAGGCAGTCAAGTGCGTCCAGGCGTTCCTCAACCTCGCCGGACTCGGCCACAGGATCGCCGTGGACGGCGACTTCGGGCCGGACACGAAGAGCACGGTCGAGGACTTCCAGCGCGCGGACGGCCTGCCGATCGACGGCATCGTCGGACCCCGAACGGGCACCGAGTTGTGGAACTACTACAACGCGTACGTCTTCCCGCATGTCATGGACTACTGCTACGACTACATCCCGACGCAGTCGTAAGGCGCGCCACCCCGCTCCTGCCACGACGGCACCGCCCGGCAAGGGCGGTGCCGTCGGCATCCGGAGCCGGTGTCCGGGCGGGGCACCGGAGGCACCGTGCGGGGTGCCGGAGGGACCCGGGTGGGGGGACTACCTGACGCTCTTCGAGAGCGGCACCGCCAGCTGCATGAGGTGCGGCAGCCGTCCCAGGATGTCGTCGCCGCTGAGGAACAGCAGCCGGTCGCCGACCCGGGTCACGATGATCTCCTCGCTGTGGTACGGGCCCTGAGGCACCTTCTTCATGTCGAGGGCCTCGTCGCCGAGCCCCGGCACGGGCTGCTGGGTCGCGGTCAGCGACACCGACGTGCCGTCGATCGTCCGCCCCGTGAAGGACTTGCAGCGCTCCGTGTACGCCCGGATCTCGTCGAGCAGCTTGGCCGCGTCGCCGGGGTGGTAGGCGGCCAGGTAGACCTGGACCATGTTCTCCCCGTCGTAGACCTCCTCCATCGTGCCCGAGGCCTTGAGGTCCTGCGAGAGAATGGTTCCGGCGAGACGCATCTGGTTGCACGGTTCCTGCGGCAGCGTCGGCGTGCCCGGACTGTCCGGGACGTACGTGCCGGTGTCGGTCAGGTTGCCGTCGCCCTTGATCGTCCACCCGGCGGGCAGCATGGCAGCGGTCGGCATCAGGCCGCGCAGGACCGGACCGGCAGGAATCGGAGGACCGGTCGGCGTGCTGCTGGGAGGGCCGAACGCCGGGGCGCCGGAAGTCTGCAGCGTCGGCACGGCAGTCGTCGGCACGGCGGTCGTCGGGACGGCACCCGGGGAGGTCGCGCTGCCGTGTGCGGTCACCGCCGGCTGGTCGGCGACGGACCCCGGGCCGGAGGAACACCCCGTGACGACTGCCGTGGCCATCACGACTGCGCCGACCACGAGGGGCAACCTGCCGCCTGCTCGGACGATGGACACAAGAACCCCCATGAGTAGACCAGTTGAGTGCCACACGGCGTAGGAAAGCCGCCGCAGACCGTCACGCCCTGCGGCGAGGGCCGGAGCGTGCCACCCCCGAGAGGCCCGGGAACATGACGTCACCGGCCTCCTCCCGCACGACCTCCTCCACGGGCTGAACCGTGCCCGATCCATCCGACCCACGGCATGAGTACCCGTACTCAACTCGGCACCCGCTGCACGCCCGTCCCGACCGTCGCCGGCCACCGGCCCGGCTTCCCCATGAGTGCCGACCTCGGGCTGCCGTCGGGGAGCTCGTCGAACTCTCCCCAGCTCCCCGCTCGACCTGCTGCGACAGCGGAAGACCGCGACGAAGACCAGCCACGGCTTGGCGTGGCCCGCGTCGCCGGCGAAGGCCTGGGCGTGGTCGATCACGCCGGGGTCGAGCAGTAGCCGGTTGAGGACGCCGGCCACCTGGTCGAGCATCCAACGGAACCGGGCGCTCGCCGCGCCGCTGGTGATCTCCACCGACGCCCGAATGTTCGAACCCGCCTACCTCGCCGCGCACCCGGCCGAGGCGGACCACCTGAACTCCTCCGTCGAGATCCTCGGCAACACCGAGGTCGTCGCCGTCGACCAGGACCCGCTGGGCGCTGACGGCTCCGTCCGGCTCCTCCAAGGCCGGCACGTCCGCCCTCTGCCTGACCGCGCCGAGCACCACCACGGCCGGCGATCCCGACCCGCCCGTCGTGACCAGCTGTGATCTGGCGTGCTCCATCGTGACCAGCCGTGACCAGGCGGGATCCGTCGGGTCACAACTCCTGTCACACGGGCAGGACTTCGACGCCCTGGTCGGCGAACCGCCCGACCAGGGCACTCGGCGCGTTCCGGCCCGTCACCGGCACGGCGATGTCTCCCTGCTCGCAGCCTGCAACTCCTCTGCTCACTCTTGCGCACTAATGCTCACAAAGCTATAAATCAATCAGCTTCAATCATTCGCATGCCGCGAAGCACTGCCCACCGCTGCAGGAGGACGCCGTGACCCACGTCGCCGACGAGATAGCCAGCCAGCCCGCGCACTGGCGGCGCGCCCTGGAACTCGCTCCGCCCGGACTGCCCGAGCCCGGTGAACGGGTGGCCGTCCTGGGGTGCGGGACGTCCCTGTACATCGCCCAGGCCTACGCCGCGCTGCGGGAGGGCTCGGGCCAGGGCGAGACCGAGGCCTTCGCCGCCTCCGAGTTCCCCGTCGGGCGCCGCTACGACCGTGTCCTGGCCATCAGCCGCTCCGGCACCACGACCGAAGTGCTCGCCGCCCTCTCCCGGGCCGTCGGCACTCCGACGACGGCCGTCACCGGCGCCCCGGCCACGCCGATCAGCGACGTCGCCACCACGGTCATCGACCTGGAGTTCGCCGACGAGAAGTCCGTCGTGCAGACCCGGTTCGCCACCACGGCGCTGGTCCTGCTGCGCGCACACCTCGGGCTCGTCCCGGCCGATCTGCCCGAGCAGGCCGAGCGTGCCCTGCTCGCCCCGCTGCCCGAAGGCGCCACCGGAGCACGCCAGTTCACCTTCCTCGGCACCGGCTGGACGGTCGGCCTGGCCAACGAGGCCGCACTCAAGCTCCGCGAGGCCGCCGGCTCGTGGACCGAGTCCTACCCGGCCATGGAGTACCGGCACGGCCCGATCAGCATCACCGGGCCCGACAGCGTCGTGTGGTTCTTCGGCGAGCCGCCGGCCGGCCTGCTGGAGCAGGTGACCGCCACCGGTGCCACTGCCTCGGTCTCGCCCCTGGACCCGCTCGCCGACCTGGTCCGCGCCCAGCGCCTCGCCGTCGAACTCGCCACCGGTCGCGGCCTGGACCCCGACCGGCCGCGCAACCTGACCCGCTCGATCATCCTGGCCACCTCATGACGAGGCGGAGCGGCGGTACGAGGCGCGCGGTCGGGCGGAGCGGGGGCACCAAGCGCGCGGTCGGGCAAGAGCGGACGGGCGGGGCGGCATGACGGTCATCGCACTCGATGTCGGCGGGACCCAGATCAAGGCCGGTGTGGTGGCCGAGGACGGCTCCCTGGTCCACGGCGAGCGCTGGTTCACCCGGGCCGACCGCGGCCCGGACGCCGTCCTCGACACGGTCCTGACCTGCGCCGCCGACCTCGCCGGGCGGTACGCGCCGAGGGCGGCGGGCATCGCCGTGCCGGGCATCGTCGACGAGGCGTCCGGAACGTCCGTGTTCGCGGCCAATCTCGGCTGGCGACGGGTGCCCGTTCGGGACTGGCTGGCGGAAGCGCTCGGACTCCCGGTCGCCTTCGGGCACGACGTCCGCGCCGGCGGGCTCGCCGAGGCCCGCCTCGGAGCGGGCCGGGGCTGCCGCTCCTTCCTGTTCGTCCCGGTCGGTACCGGTATCGCCTCGGCGATCGTGCTCGACGGAAAGGCCCTGACCGGCAGCCACGGCTACGCCGGGGAGCTCGGGCACCTGACGGTGCGGCCCGCGGGGGAGCCGTGCCCGTGCGGCAGCCGCGGCTGCCTGGAGACCGTCGCGTCGGCCTCGGCCATCGCCCGCCGCTACCGCGACGCCACCGGGGCGGCCGACGTCAGCGCCAAGGCCGTCAGCGCCAAGGACGTCAGCGCCAGGGACGTCAGCGCCAAGGACGTCCGGCAGCGCGCCGCATCCGGTGACGTGGTGGCCGCCGAGGTGTGGCGCGAGGCGATCGACGCACTCGCCGACGGCCTGAGCGCCGCGATCACCCTCCTCGACCCCGAGCGCATCGTCATCGGAGGCGGGCTGGCCGGAGCCGGAGCCGCGTACTTCGACCCGCTGCGGGCCGCCCTGGCCGAACGCCTGTCCTTCCAGAAAGCGCCCCGGATCGTCCCGGCGGAACTCGGGCACCAGGCCGGCTGCCTGGGAGCCGCCCTGCTCGCCCAGGACCTCCCCCCGGCCGGCCGGCCCGCGACACCCGTACGACGTCGCTCGCCGGTGCCGCGTCAGACGCGGCGGGGGGCCGACGGATGATCCTGACCGTCACGCTCAACGCCGCACTCGACGTCACCTACCGGCTCGGCCGGCTCCGCCCCCACGCGAGCAACCGGGTGCGGGAGACGGCTGCGCGGGCCGGCGGCAAGGGCATCAACGTGTCCCGGGTCCTGCACACGCTCGGCCACGACACCGTCGTCACCGGCCTGGCCGGCGGACCCACCGGCGAGGCCCTGCGGCGCGATCTCGCCCAGGCCGGGATCACCGATCGGCTGGTCCCGATCGCGGGCGAGAGCCGTCGCACGGTGGCCGTCGTCGACGAGGACCTCGGCGACACCACCATCCTGCTGGAGCCCGGACCGGTCGTCACCGCGGCCGAGTGGGCGCTCTTCCTCGACCGGTACGGCGAACTCGTCTCCCGGGCCGAGGCCGTCGTGCTCTCCGGCAGCCTGCCCGGCGGCATTCCCGCCGATGCCTACGCCGTCCTGATCCGGCTGGCCCGGGCCCACCGCGTGCCTGCCGTCCTCGACACGGTCGGCGAGGCCCTGCGCGCCGGACTCGCCGAGGCACCCGCCGTCGTCAAGCCCAACGCCCACGAACTCGCCGAGGCCAGCGGCACCGGCGACCCCCGCGCGGGTGCCGAGGCGCTGCGCGCCGCGGGCGCCCGGGCCGTGGTCGCCTCCCTCGGTCCGGCCGGCCTCATCGCCTGCACCCTGCAGGGGAGTTGGGCCGCCCGCCCGCCGGAGGCGATCGCCGGCAACCCCGCCGGCGCGGGTGACGCGGCGGTGGCGGCGCTCGCCCTGGGCCTGGTCGCCGGGACGCCGTGGCCCGAGCGGCTCACCCGGGCCGTGGCGCTGTCCGCCGCCGCCGTCGCCGCGCCACTGGCCGGCGACTTCGACCCCGCCGTCCACCGCCGCCTGCTCGGCCAGGCGACCGCAGAGCCCCTCCCCGCACGCACAGGAGAATCCCCATGCCGCTGACCGGTACCGGCCGGATCGTCACTGCTGCCGCCAAGGACGGGCGCGGCGTCGGTGCGTTCAACGTCATCCAGCTCGAACACGCCCAGGCCATCGTCGCCGGCGCCGAGGCCGCCGGGGCGCCGGTGGTCCTCCAGCTCAGCGAGAACGCCGTCCGCTACCACGGCGGACTCGGCCCGATCGCCACCGCCGTCCTCGCCGTCGCCGAGGCGGCCGGGGTGCCGGTCGCCGTCCACCTGGACCACGCCACCTCCGCCGACCTCGTCCACCACGCCGTCGAACTGGGCTTTTCCTCGGTCATGTTCGACGCCTCCGTGCTGCCCTACGAGGAGAACGTCCGGGCCACCGCCGACGTGGTCGCCCACTGCCACGCCGCCGGGGTGTGGGTGGAGGCCGAACTGGGCGAGGTCGGCGGCAAGGACGGCGTGCACGCCCCCGGCGTCCGCACCGACCCGGCCGAAGGCGCCGCCTTCACCGCCGCCACCGGCGTCGACGCCCTCGCCGTCGCCGTCGGCACCTCGCACGCGATGCTCACCCGCGACGCGGCGCTCGACTTCGACCTGATCAGCGCCCTGCGCGCCGCCGTTCCCGTCCCGCTGGTCCTGCACGGCTCCTCCGGTGTCGCCGACGAGCACCTCACCGCCGCCGTGGAACACGGCATGACCAAGGTCAACATCGCCACCCACCTCAACCGGGTCTTCACCACCGCCGTCCGCGAGGCGCTCGCCGGCGACCCGCGCCTCGTCGACACCCGCCGCTACCTCGGTGCCGGACGCTCCGCCATGGCTGCGGAGGTCACCCGCCTGCTCGGGGTGCTCAAGGCGGCCCGCCGAGGCGGCTCGGTACAGACGTTCTGACACACCGTCAGACGCACCGCACATCCACGCCCTGGCCGCCGAGCTGCTCGACCAGCTCGTCCGGAGCGCCCTTGTCGGTGACCAGGACCGCGATCTCGCCGATGGTGCAGACCTGGGCGAAGGCCCGCTGGCCGAGCTTGGTGGAGTCGGCGACCACGATCACCTTCTCCGCCCGCTCGGCCATCGCCCGATTGGCGCTGGCCTCGCCCTCGTCGTGGGCGGTGGCACCGTACTTCGGGTCGAGCGCGTTCACACCGAGGATCGCGTAGTCCAGCGAGAGCCCCCGGAGCAGCGTGGTGGCCAGCGGCCCGGTCAGCTCGTAGGAGTTGGACCGGGCCACGCCTCCGGTCACCACGGTCTTCACGTAGGGCCGGACCGCCAGCTCATGGGCGATGTTGATGGCGTTGGTGACGACGGTCAGCGCCGTGCCGTGCGCGTGGTCGGCGAGGTCGGCCCGGGTGGCCAGCTCGCGGGCGACCTCCGTCGTCGTGGTGCCGCCGTTCAGGCCGACCACCGACCCGGGCCGGACCAGGCCCGCAGCCGCACGCGCGATCCGGTGCTTCTCGTCCGCCTGGCGCGCGGTCTTGTACCGCAGGGGCAGGTCGTACGCGACCTCGCTCAGCACCGCGCCGCCGCGCGTACGGGTCAGCAGCTGCTGGCGGGCCAGCTCCTCCATGTCACGGCGGACCGTGGCCAGGGACACGCCCAGCAGCTCAGCGGCCTCCGCGACCTCGATCCGGCCCTGCTCGCCCAGGATCTCCAGCAGCCGCGTCCACCGCTCGTGCGTCCCCATCGTCACTCCTCCACGTCGTGCCGACGGCGAGCGTATCGCGACCGGACATCGATGATCACGCGCGGACTTTTTGCGCACACGGGATCGGATAGGCCCCCTGCGGAGCACCTTCGAGCACAAGCCCCGTGGCTGTTGCGCGCATGCTCCGCGCCCCCCGGCATGCTCTGCGCCTGCTGTGATCCGCCCCTGCGCCGACGGCACGGCTGCGCCGACGGCTTACGGCTGTGCCGCCCGCCCGTTCTCGCCGGGAGGTTGGGCATCGGTTGGGCGTCCGCGTGCTTGTGGCGAGGTGGATCCGGCATGCGGTGTCGAGGGCGTTCTCGGGGATGCCGCTGGGACTGCCGGCGGGCAGGAGGGCGTCTGATCGAGGGCGGGCTGGCTCGTCCCGGGCCCGCCTTGTCCCGGCCGCGCCCGGGACGGCGGGGGATGTGGCCTCAGCGGTCAGGCGTCGCGCCGTGCTTCGAGGAATGCGAGGGCCCTGGCCACGAACTCGTCGTGGAACTGGAAGATTCCGCCGTGCCCGGCGTCCGGGTAGAGGGGGACGAGTTCGCCCCGGGGCAGCCGTGCGGCGAGGTTGAGGGTGTTCTCGCTCGGCACCATCCGGTCGCTCTCGCCGTTGGCCACCAGGACTGGCTGGCGGATGCGGGACAGGTCGGCCGGCGGCTGGAGGCCCCACCGGTGGATGGCCTTCAGCTGGGCGCGGAACGACCTCAGCGAGATGGCTTTGTCGCGGCGGTCCGTGCGCTCCTTCAGCCGTTCCAGGAAGGCGTGTGCTTCGCGTCGGCCGTGTTCGGTGTCGGTGAAGAAGAGGAACTGCTTGGGGTCCTTGCGGGTCAGGAAGCCTTTCAGGATGTCCCGGAGGGTGAGTGCGGTGACCTTGTCGATGCCGGGGCCTCCGGCGGGGCCGGTGCCCGCGAGGATGACCTTGCGCACCAGCTGCGGTTCCTCGGCTGCGATGACCTGGGCGATGAAGCCGCCCATCGACAGGCCGAGCAGGTCGACGTGCTCGAAGCCCAGGGTACGGATGAACAGCACCGCGTCGCGGGCCATCGCTTCGATGGTGTCGGGGGTGGAACCGCCCGACGCTCCGACTCCGCGGTTGTCGAAGGTGATCACCCGGCGCCGGGCGGCGAGTCCGTCGATGACGCGGGGGTCCCAGTTGTCCAGGACTGCGCTCAGGTGGTGGAGCAGGATCAGCGGTACGCCGTCTCCTTCCGGGCCGAGTTGCCGGTAGGCGAAGTCGACGCCGCGCACGGACACCGAACGGGTCGGCACGTCCTTGTACGACGACGGGGCGGGCGTGGGGGCGGGGGAACTGCGCGGTGTGCTCATGATCGGTTCCTGGGGTGCGGAAGGGAGGGGTGGTGGGAGGCGGGATCCTCTCGCTGCCCGGGGCCTGTCGGTGGTGTGGCGGGGGTTGGCCCTCACGCCATCGCGATGACGACCTTGCCGGCCTTGGCGCGGCCCTGCTCGGCGTACTCCATGGCTTCGAGGGTCTGCTCGAAGGGGAAGACACGGTCGACGACGGGGCGGACCTCTCCGGCGTCGATGAGCCGGGTGAGTTCGCGCAGCTGGTCGCCGCTGGCCTTCATGAACAGGAAGGAGTAGGTCACGCCCTGGCGCTTGGCGTGGCGTCGGGTCTTGAAGCTGAGCGCGTTCATCGCCTGCCGCAGGACCAGGTTCGCGCCGAGCTCGCGGGCGAAGTCCGCGTCGGGGGGCCCGGCGATGCTGATGACCTTCCCGCCTGGCTTGAGGACCCGCAGCGACTTGTCCAGGGTCTTGCCGCCGAGGGTGTCCAGGACGACGTCGTAGCCGTCCAGGAGCTCCTCGAAGTCCTGGGTGCGGTAGTCGATGACGACGTCCGCTCCGAGTTCCTTGACCAGGGCGGAGTTGGCCGCGCTCGCGGTGGTGGCCACGTGTGCGCCCAAGTGCCTGGCCAGTTGGAGGGCGACGGTGCCCACTCCGCCGGAGCCTGCGTGGATCAGGACTTTCTGGCCCGGCTGGACCTGTGCCCTCTCGACCAGCGCCTGCCATGAGGTGAGGGCTACCAGGGGAAGGGAGGCGGCCTGGGCCATGGTGAGGGTGGCCGGCTTGTGGGCCAGGTCGTTCTGGTGGACGGCGATGAGTTCGGCGAAGGTGCCGATGCGGTCCTTGGTGGGCCGGGCGTAGACCTCGTCACCCACCGCGAAGCGGGTGACGGCCGAGCCGACCTGGACCACCACTCCGGCGAGGTCGTTGCCCAGCACGAGTGGGAGGCGGTACGGGAGGATCCGCCTGAAGGCACCGTCGCGGATCTTGAAGTCCAGAGGGTTGACGCTCGCCGCGTGGATCTCGACCAGCACGTCGTCGGCGCCCGGCTCCGGATCGGGCATCTCGGCGGCGCGCACCGCGGACTGGTCACCGTACTTCTCGATCACGTAGGCCTTCATCGCTGTCTCCCTGTCTCGTCCGCACAGGGACGGGATCTCCGCTCGCTTCGGGCTGCCCCGGTACGAGGTACTTTCTGGTATCAACTGCTGGTTCGTGACGCCCCACGCCGATGCGGGTGGGTGCGCCTCACGCGGCGTTCGGCGATACGGCCAGGCTCCGCTTCACGTGCCGGGTGGTCTCGTCGGCGAGGATCTCGGGCAGTCCCCGCTCGATGCCGGCCAGGGCCTGGGCGGCGACCTCGGCGGGGTCGGCCTTCTGGTCGGCGGGAACGCTCGCGGCCATGCCCGTGTCCATGTATCCGACGTGCAGCGCCGAGACGGCGATGCCCCGGGGCGCCAGTTCCTCCCGGGCCGCGCCGGTCAGCGCCCAGGCCGCGGCCTTCGCCGCGGCGTAGGCGCCGAGGTCGGCCGGGTGCAGCCAGGACAGGACCGACAGCACGTTGAGCACGGCGCCGCCGCCGTTGGCCTCGATGACCGGGGCGAAAGCCCGCGTCACGGCGAGCGGGCCGAAGAAGTTCACCTCCATCTCCAGGCGCACCATGTCCGGGCTGCCCGTCATCAGGGGCGTTCCGGTGGAGATGCCCGCGTTGTTGACCAACAGCGTCGCGTCGGAGGCGGTGCGAGCCGCCGCCCGGATCGACTCCGCGTCCGTCACGTCGAGCCGCAGCGCGATGGCACCCGGAAGGTCCACCGTTTCGGGGCGACGGGCCGCCGCGTACACCTTGGCCCCGCGTTCCACGAGCTGGGCGGCCAGATGCCGCCCGAGCCCCCGGTTGGCGCCGGTGACCACTGCTACCGCGTCCTTCAGTTCCATGCCCACTCCCAGCGCCACGGCCGCCTTCAGGCGACCGCACCAATTAGATTACGACTGCAATCTAAGCACTGGTCTAAGATAGATGCCAGTCGACATCCAATCGGGAGGTGGCCGATGGGCCGCGTATCACAGGCGCAGGCGGAGGAGAACCGCCGGCGGGTCGTGGAAACCGCCTCCCGCCTGTTCCGGGAACAGGGGACCCACGTCAGCGTCGCCGACCTCATGAAGGCGGCCGGTCTGACCCACGGCGGCTTCTACAAGCAGTTCGCCTCCAAGGAGGCACTCATCGACGAGGCCACCGCCCACGCGTTCGGCGAACTCGCCCAGCACCACAAGGACGGGCTCGATCAGTACGCCGGGCAGCGCGACGCCGCCCAGCGGGCGCTGATCGACGCCTACCTCTCCGCCGAGCACCGCGACAGCGCGGCAGACGGGTGCCCCGCCGCCGCACTCGCCACCGACATGGCCCGCGACGGCGGACAGAGCGAGGCCCGCCGCGTCTACACCCAAGGAGTGGGCGACTTCGCCGACTGGCTCGACACCAAGGACCAGGACGGCATCACCCGGCTGTGCACCATGCTCGGCGCCCTCGTCCTGTCCCGGGCCACCAAAGGCTCCCCGCTCTCCGAGGAGATCCTCACCACCGCACGCGAGGCACTGACGGCCACCAACTGACCGGAACCACCGTGCGGGGCGGCACGCCGCAGGAAGGGTGCGCTTCTCGCGCGATGCCTGCGATGCCTGCGTGCCGCTGTCGCATCGAGTCGGCGGGTCGGCAACGGGTTGACGACCTCGGCGACCCGCTCGTACGCGGTGACCGCTCCTACGCGGCCACCGCCAGCCCCCACCTCCCGGCAGGCCGTTCCCGGGCGGGCTGCTGACGGTTGCTCAGCCGTCGAGGGCCTCCGCCATGGGGCGCTGTGGGTCGTAGGCGGCCCAGCCCGGGTTTCCCGTCCTGCGAACGCGACCCAGGCGCCGTGCACCCGGGCGGCGAGTCCGGCCTGCGCGACCTCGGGCCCCGCAGACGAGCGATCGTCGGTCCGCAGCCGTCCGGCAGGGACCGCCCGGGCTGAGCACACTGCCGACGCCTGCACCTGCACCCGAGTGAAAGACAGCGGCGGTACGAGGCGGGCTCACGCCGCTGCGTGACCTCCTGGGGGATAAACGGCTGGAGCGGCCGACGGTGGCGTCGGCCACGATCAGCGGGAGCAGTTATGGCGATCATCGGGACCTGGAACCTGGAGAACTTCTGCCGACCGCTGCCGGCCGGCAGTACCCCCGACCCCACCAAGTGCGCCGCCAAGGACCAAGCCACCTACGACGCCAAGGTCGAAGCCCTGGCCGGCGTCATCACCCAGCTCGGTCCGGACCTCCTCGGGGTGCAGGAGGTCGGCAGCCAGGAAGCGCTGGACGACCTGGTGGCCAAACTGCCCGGCACCTGGCACACCGCCCTGTCGGACCACCCGGACCCCCGCGGCATCCGGGTCGGCGTCATCAGCCGCTTCCCGCTGCTGGACGTCCAGCAGCGCAAGGACTTCCCGGATCACCTGCACGCCATCCAGGTCGAGGACGACGGCATCCCGAACAGCCAGACCAGCGAGATGGGGCGCGGCGGCCTGGCCGTCCGGGTGGAACCGACCCCCGGCCAGAGCCTCCAGGTGGCCGTCTGCCACCTCAAGTCGAAGCTGCTGACCTTCCCGAACGCGCAGCACAGCACCACCGACGAACGCCTGCGGGCCCGCTACGAGGCGTACGCGCTCTTCCGCCGCACCGCCGAGGCCGTCACCATGCGCGCCCTGGCCGACGACCTGCTCCAGGGTGACGGCCGGACCCACGACGTCATCGTCCTGGGCGACTGCAACGACGAGTGGCAGGCCGCCACCACCCAGATCCTGTACGGCCCGCCCGGCTCCCAGATGGGCACCCCCGGCTTCGACCGCCCCGACCAGGGCGACGCCGAACGCCTGTGGAACCTGGCCCCCAAGATCCTGGAACAGGGCGGCTTCTCCCGCATCTTCGAAGGCCAGCACGAGCTCATCGACCACATCATGATCAGCCACTCGCTGCTGGCCAGGTTCCAGAAGGTGTCCACGGGGAACGGCCAACTGCCGAACGTGACGGAAGCCCGACCGGCGGCCCCGCACAACCAGCCCTCGGACCACTCGCCGGTGCTGGCGACGTTCAACCTCTAGAACGCCCAGGGCCGGCGCCGCCACCGGCGGCGCCGGCCCCGATTGCGCGCTTGACGCGATCAGCCGAGCGTGACGCCGCGCTCGCGGGCCAGGGCCTCCAGACCGTACCGGGCCACGTGCTCCGGGCTGTTCAGGTCGATCGTCCGGATGCCCGCGGCGGCCAGCCGCTCGTTGATCTCGTCCAGGTGCTGCTGCACGAGCTGCTTCTCGGCGTCGGTGGTGCGGCCCTTGTGCGGCCGGCCGGCGTGCTCCAGGCTCGCGTAGTTGACCCGCTCCCTGGTGCCGGCCGGCGCCGCGGCCTGGCTCGGAACCGTCGGGGCCACCCGCTTGGCGCTGCGCAGTACCTCCGTCATCGGGGTGGCCGAGGCCAGCCGGTTGAACGCCTCGGCCTCCATGACGACCGTCTCCGGTCCGTCGGCGTCCGGGTAGTGCAGCTCGACCGTCACCAGGTCGAGCGCCAGTTCCTCCACCGCGGTCAGCTCACTGCCGAGCGCCTCGATCTCGACCGGGCCGTCCTCCAGGTCGGGGTGCTGGCGCACCACGATGCGCACCAGGTCGTCGTCGTTCTCCACGTGCGTGCCGGTCAGGTCCGAGAACCGGATGATCTTCTGGCCCATCTCTACCTCTCTTGGCGACTGCGATCAGGCGAGAGCCTACGCGGGAGGTGATCATCGCCGGTTGCCTCACCATCGCTCACCGGCCGTGGCCCAGCCATTCGAGAACTGGAGGGGGCGGCGAGCGGCCACCGCCTCCCAATCCGCTGCGGTGATGTCATGGCCCCCGCCGTCACTCGTATCCGCGTGGTTCGTCGCCTGCCGTCCTGGCCTGCTTGCGGTAGGCCCCCGGCGGCGATCCGTAGTGTCGTTTGAAAGCCTTGGCGAAGGCGAACTCCGACGTGTACCCCGTGTGCTGCGCGATTGTGCTCAGCGGGGCCGGCGACTGGTGCAGCAACCGTGCCGCGGTGGCCATCCGCCAGTTGGTCAGGTAGGTCAACGGCGGCTCGCCGACCACCGAGACGAAGCGGCGGGCGAACGCCGCGCGGGACAGTCCGGCGCGGGTGCCCAGCGACTCCACGGTCCAGGGATGGCCGGGATCGTCGTGGATCGCCTTCAGGGCCGGGGCGACTGCCGGGTCGGTCAGCGCGGCCGCCCAACCCCGGGTCCGCTCCTTCGGCAGTTCGGCGTACCACGACCGGAGGATGTACAGCAGCAGCAGATCGATGAGCGCCGTGACGACCGCGTCCGAGCCCGGCTGCGACGCGTGGAACTCGGCGCACAGCTGATCGACCGCCGAGCGCAGCACCGGGTGGCGGCCCGGAACCGCGGGGAGGTGGATGACCTCCGGTAGATCACTGAACAGCGGATGCGGGCGGTCAACGTCGATCGCGTACGCGCCGCACACCAGCACCGTGTGCGGCCCCGGTCCGTCCACGGTGACCTGGCCGATCGGCGAGGAACGGTCCACGCGGTCCGGTACGAAGTCCACCGGATCGCGGCCCGGCACATCGCACAGGGTGTGTCCGCTGCCGCGCTGCAGGAACACGATGTCGCCGGGTCCGAGCGCGAGCGGTTGGCCGTGCGGTGGCAGCAGGTAGCAGTGTCCTTCCACCACCACGTGGAAGCCGGCTCCTGAGATGGGTTGGAACTTCAGGGCCCACGGGGCGTGCGCGTCGGTGCGCGTCACCATCGGACGTCCCGTGCGCAGGACTTCGAGTGTGTCGCTCAGGATGTCCACAGCGCCACTCTAGCGCCTGCATGGCGAGACGATATGACAGGCAATCGAGACTTCAAGGCATTCACCGTCTCAATGTGGAGGCGTACGTTCTTGCCATAGCGGTAGCCGAACCCCGGCACTGCATCGACGAAGGAACGGATCCCATCCCATGTCTCTGGCTGGCAAGAAGATCGTGATCATCGGTGGAACCTCCGGCATCGGCTTCGCGGTGGCCCGACAGGCCGCGGCGGCCGGCGCGGACGTCGTGGTCGCCTCCAGCAATCAGGACCGCGTGGACGCCGCGGCGAAGCGGCTGGGCGAGCGGGCCGAAGGCCGCCGCCTGGACGTCGCCGACGGCGACGCCATCGCCGCATTCTTCGAGCAGGTCGGGGAGTTCGACCACCTCGTCTACACCGCAGGCGAATCTCTGCTGATCAAGCCGTTGGTCGACACCACCCCGCAGGAGGCCAGGGCCGTCTTCGAGCGCCGGTTCTGGGGCGCGTTCCTCTCCGCCAAGTACGCCGCACCGCGACTGCGCGACGGCGGGTCGATCACTTTCAGCTCCGGCGTCCTGGCGATCCGCCCCCTGTCCGGAACCGCGCTCACGGCAGGCATCACCGGCGGCATCGAGGCCCTGTCCCGAGCACTCGCCGTCGAACTCGCCCCTCTGCGCGTCAACGTGATCCAGCCCGGTGTGATCCGCACCGAGCTGTGGGACGGCAGTGTCCCGGACCCGGAGGCTTTCCTCCAGGGCGCCGGGTCCGAGCTGCTCACGCGGCGTGTCGGCACTGCCGAGGAAGCCGCGGCGGCCTATCTCTTCGTCTTGTCCAACGCCTACGTCACCGGCACCACGCTCGCAGTAGACGGCGGCGCGGCGCTGGTGTGACACAGGGCGCCACACACAACAGCCAACGGAGCGACGCCGCACCGACGCGAGGCGTTCCTTGCCGCGGCAATCGACGACGAGAGGCAGACCAGACGTGCGGATCAGAGGGGCCGACCAGACGTGCGGATCAGAGGGCCTACCACTGCAAGGACCGCGAGTACCTGCGCGTTGCCCGAGTCGTCGACAGCGAGGATCTGCGCGGCAGGCTGGAAACCGCCGCTCGGTCTGACAACCCATGGGCGCGGCGGCATGCCGGCTATGTTCTTTGGCTCCTCGATCGCCCCGAGGTGCCCAACACCATCCACGTCTGGCAGAACTGGATTGCGGCCGAAGCCAGAGGGTGGTGCCTCCAACCCGCCCCCTCCGCAGGGCGGTTGCCGACTCGGCGTGCGGGTGGCTGGGGACATGCTCTGCCTGCGGGCGGACGGTGCGGCCCGCGGTCGGCGACCGTGGGCCGCACCGTCCTCGGGGGGCGGGTCAGCGGCCGAACAGCCTTCGCAGGCCGCGGCGTTCGGGCTTGTCCTGCGGGGCGGGCGGGGCCGGGTGTGTGGCCGCGACGGGGCCGGGTGCCGACTTGGCCAGGAGTTCCACCACGGCGGTCAGGAAGCCGGACAGATCGGCTGCCGGGCCGGGGCCCAGGTTGAGGTGGCTGCCGTCCGCCCACTCTCCGAGCACCGTGTACGTCTCCCGGGTGAACGGGTTCGCCGCCAGCTCCAGGGTGAAGTACCGGCAGTGGTCGGCGCCGCCCGGCTGGACGACGGCGGTGTAGTACGCCTCCGCCGGTGCGGCGGGCCGTGGCAGTTCGACCACCAGCAACCGGTGCGGGCCCAGCGTGATCAGGTTCGCGTCCAGGCCGTCGCTCGGCAGCCGGTCCGCTGCGGGGAGCCGCTCGCCGAAGTCCTTCCAGAGGGAGACCAGCCCGGGGCCGAAGCCCTGCTCCGGTTCGCCGTCGAGCATCCGCGGCCCGAGGTCCCGGGCGAGGCCGGCGAGCACCTTGTGCGCGAAGCGGTAGTGGTGTGGCCGGGGGTCGTTGTCCACGATGTCCATGCGCGGAAGTATGCCGATCACACCGGGATCGTGGGAATTGCCTTCACGGCGTCAGTTCCGGGACAGCGTCGGTCGACCGGCAGCTTGATAGACAGCCGGGGCGCATAAGACTCCCGAGTTCCCCGAGCTGCTCAAGCTGATCGACGAGCGGTCGTCCGTGTTCCGTGCCGTGGTGCAGTCCGCGCCCGATCTCGGCGTGCAGGTGCCGACCTGTCCGGGGTGGACGCTGCTGGATCTGGCCCGGCACCTGGGCGGCGGGCAGCGCCGGTGGGCCGCCATAGTCACCGCCGGCCCGGACGCCGGCGCGCCGGCTCAGTCCTCGTCGGAGATCGGCAAGGCCGTCGCTTCGCTGGTGAGGGCATAGCTCACTGTGACCTCTGGCGAATCGACCGCGCCGCGGAATACAAGGCGTCGGGTAGCCCACTGTTCGAGCACGGGGATGGGGGCGTTGCCCATCCTCCGCCAGGTGTTCTCGTACCAGCCGAGCCCGTGCCGGTTGCAGTTGATGCAGAGCATGGCGCGCGCGCAGCTCGGGCAGTAGTTTCCGGGCTCGTGCAGGGGGCAGTTGTGCGCGTGGTCGTGGTCGAGATGCCATCCTCGCTCCCCTGGGTCGGATGTGCCGCAGAGGCACACGCCATTTTGGAGGGCGAGGATGGCGTCACGAGCGAACTGGGAGATCCCTCTGCCGTAGTGCGTGGAACATAGGCCGCGTGAGTGGGGAGGTTCCTGGCAGTCCCGGTAACGGCAGATCGGCCCCCACTCTGCTTGTGACTTCCATCCGCGTATCGGCTTGAGCGCGCTGTGGTCCTTACCGCTGTCGCTCCACTGTTGGTTGTGGGTAGAGCAGTAGCCATTGGCAGAGTGCTCTCGGTCGCACTGCGGCTTGTTGAACTTGCAGCCAGTGGACTTGCCCGCCGGCTGCTTCGCTCTGATCGGACGCAGGGGAGTCCCCGTACGCGTTCGCTCACATGCTTGGGTGTAGTGCGACTTGCAGTAGGGCTCGCCGCCGTGCCGAGCGCGGAAGGGCCGTTCGCATTCCGGGAAGCTGCAGCCGAGATCCGGGACGTCGGCGCTGATCTGATCCATCGAGTGATCGAAGCAAACCGGGTTGAGCCCTCGTGCCCGTTTCCGTGAATTTTTCGGTCCCCAACTCTCCGTGGCCGGCGAGATGCTCGGCTACAACTCCTTCCCACGCCGAGGGGCGGCCGTTTATGCCGACCGGAGGGACCTGGAACCGCCAGACCCTCGGATGCTACTCACGGTGACATCTACGCCCACCACGCCGAGGAATACAGGCCAGACGATCACAGACTCCTACCAGTACTGGAGCCCCTGATCCTTCCACCGTGCCGGATCACGGCCGGGATCCGGTGCAGTGCCTCAGGACGTCGGTGCCCTCCACAAGGCCGGGCGCGCGCCATCCGGCCCCGATAGGTGGGATGGTGGTGCACCACGGGCGGGATCGGAAACAAGCACGCGCCCGGCCCGCACTTCGCGGGCCGGCAGGCGGCACGACCCGCCCGCCGGAAGCAACCCTTGAGGAGAAGACACCACCTTGGCAACCGACTACGACGCCCCGCGCGACACCGGCGACGAGAGCAGCGACGACAGCATCGAGGCACTGAAGAGCCAGCGCGACGACAAGCAGAGTTCCGCCGTCGACGTGGAGCCCGAGGCCGTCGAAGGTCTCGAGCTTCCGGGCGCCGACCTGTCCGGGGAGGAACTCACCGTCCGGGTCGTGCCCCTGCAGGCGGACGAGTTCACCTGCATGACCTGCTTCCTGGTCCACCACCGTGCCCAACTCGCCGGTGAGGACAAGAACGGTCAACCCATCTGCCGCGACTGCGCGTCCTGACGGCCGCGGGAGCGGCAGCGCGGCCGCTCCCGATCGGCGCGTGAGCGGGGCGGCCCGAACGGGTTCGAGCCGCCCCCGGCGCGGCGTCCGGACGTGACCCGGCGCCGGCGGTGTGCCCGGGGTGGCCTGCGCGTCAGCCGCCGGCGGCGGAGCGGTACGCCGTCACCGCGGCCGTGAGCACGGTCTCCGTGTCCGACGACGCCTTGTCCACGGCGGCATGCTGCACCATGAGGATCACATCGCCCACGCGGGCGAACGCGGTCACCTTGACGAACGTGGTCCCGTCCTCGGGGAAGGTCGACGTGAGGTGGAGCAGCAGGCTGTCGTCGGTCGGTACCTTGGCCGCCGTGACGGACGCGGTCTCCTGGAGCTGCGTACCGTCCACGAGCGTGCTGGTGTAGGAGGCGCAGCGCCCGGCGGCACCGCGAATGGCGTCCATGACCGCGGCCGCCTGCCCGGGCGCGTACCGGTCGAGCACCTCCTGGCCGAACCAGCCGAGGTCGTCGTCGCCGACCGGTGTCCGTTCCACTCCCACCGCGACATCCTTCGCGGGTGGGGCGTGGGTCGTCATGAAGGAGTCGACACCGAGTTCCTTGCACGGCATCGCCGCGATGGGGACCGTCGACGGGGTGTACGGAGGACGGGTCGTCGTCGAGTTGACCTCCTCGGTGTTCAGCCGGAATCCCTGGGGGAGCCGGTTCTGGGTCAGCAGGCCGTCCCGCAGCCGCTCCAGAGGCACCCGGCCGGAGGCCGCGCTGCCCGGGCGGGGCTGCGGGCCGGTCGAGCAGGCCGACACGGCGAGAACCGCCAGAACAACCCCAGCCACCGCGCAGTGACGTGTGTGCATTGGTCCACCCCCAGGATTCATGATCGCGTCGTACTCTCCCACACAGGGCCCTTCACCCGCTCCGACCGGAAGCGTCGCTCGCCCTCACACCGGGCGGGCCACGCGGGAACGACGTCGACAGCGTCGGACCGGTAACGGGCCGACTGCCGCAGGTGGTGAGGTAGGCTCCGCGGCGGTGAGGTCGCCCGCACGGTAAAGGACGGGACCCGGGGTGCGGACAGGGTCGTTTGCCTCACCCCCCACGCCCCTCGCGCGAGCCGCATTCCTGGTCGAGAACCGACGCGGTGGCTGTGACCTCCGGGTGTGGTGGCAGGATGGGGCAATGGCGACGAACCGGCCGTGGGCGGGGCTTCACGGTGACCTCCTGGCGGCGAAGGCATCGGTGTACGACCCGAGTGGCTTTGCCTGCTCGCAGCCGGTGCCCGAAGCGGAGAGTGCCGAGTACGCGGCGCACGGGTTCACCCTCGACGGCCTCGCGGTTCGGTTCCGTGTGGCGAAGACCACCCCGACGAAGGTCGGCCAGTTCGTCACCGTGTGGCAGCGGTCCGAGGGCGGGCCGATCAGGCCCTTCGACGCCGATGACGGGGTTGACCTTGTCGTCGTCAGCAGCCGCGACGGCGGCCACTTCGGGCAGTTCGTGTTCCCGTGCGAGGTGCTGTGCGAGCGGGGCATCGTGTCCCGGGACCACGTGGGCGGGAAGCGGGGTTTCCGTGTCTACCCGCCGTGGGTGACCACGGCCAACCGTCAGGCACGTGCCACGCAGCTGTGGCAGGTGGGCTACTTCCTGCACCTTGACGGGGACGGGCCTGCCGACATGGCGCGCGCCCAGGCCCTCTACCACCCGTAGCAGCCCATCTCACTGCTCCCTGCCCACCGGCCAGGCCGCGAAGTCGGACGCCTTGGACGCCCGCGACGCCCTCTTCGAGCCCGGCACCCTGGTCGACGCCGACCAACGGTGAGCACCTGCTCTCGGCAGCCTGGCCAACCGCCAACTGGCCTGACAAAAAAGGCCGGGTCGGCGCACACTGTGCGCTGACCCGGCCTTCGTGGTAGCGGGGACAGGATTTGAACCTGCGACCTCTGGGTTATGAGCCCAGCGAGCTACCGAGCTGCTCCACCCCGCGTCGGTGAACCCGACTCTACGCCATCAAGGCGGCTGAGGAGAAATGCATTGATCCGGGCGGCAGCGGCTGATCCTCTGGTAAGCGGTCTGCAGCCACTGGACAGTGCCGTACGTGGCCGGCCCGAAGGAGCTGTCCTTGTCGAGCTGTGCCGGAGCAGGCGGCCCCGGGTGCGCCGAACGGCAATGAAGTTGAGCATCTTCTCCTGGACGCACCAGACGGGGGTCCCGTAGGTGACGTGGCCGTATCCGATGTACGCCGCGTTGGAGTTCGCGCGGCGTCAACGGTGGCGCACCCCACCGAATGTCACAGTCCGGGCGCTGGCTTCCGCTCCCGCTCCCGATCCGGCGAGTCGAGGCGGCAGCCTCGGCGGAGCGTTCATCATCATCCCATTGCAATGTAAAGGTAACTGTCGTTGCGTTAGATTCAGAATCACTGCAACGATTTAAGCGCTCTGATCTGGGCTGATGTCACTTTTTCGCAATGAGTTGCTTGTTGGAAATTTGAAAGCAACGTAGCTTTTCTGTTGTCGGAAACGCGGAGCGCAAGCGCGGAAGAGGGGCCACGCGTCCCACTACGAGACGGGAATGATCATGAGCGAGTCCCTGCACACCGTCGGGCACAACGACCGGTCCTACCGCCCGGAACTGCAGAAGGCCATCGAGGAGTTCGTCGCCGCCGGCTTCGCCGGGGTGCAGATGCGGGTGCATGACGAGCACGGCGAATGGGTCGGCAGCGCCGGGGTGCGCGAGCTGGGCGGGAGCGCCGAGCCGGCGACGGACGGACGGTTCTGGGCGGGCAGCGTCGTCAAGACCTTCACAGCGACCGCGGTGCTGCAGCTGGTGGCCGAGGAGAGGATCGGCCTGGACACCCCGGTGGCCGACCACCTGCCCGAGCTCGGGCTGGACGAGCGGATCACGGTGCGGATGCTGCTGCAGCACACCAGCGGGTTGTTCAACTACACCGGCGAGTACTACGAGGACGGGACGGTCGTGCCCGGAATCCCCGCCACGGGCAAGGAGTGGGTCGACAACCGGCTGCGCACCTACCGGCCGCAGGAGCTGGTCGAGCTGGCGCTGTCCAAGCCGGCGCGGTTCGAGCCAGGGACGGGCTTCAGCTACTCCAACACCAACTACACGCTGGCCGCGCTGCTGATCGAGCAGCTCGCCGGCCGCCCCTACGGCGAGGAGATGCGGCGGCGGATCCTGCAGCCGCTCGGACTGCGGGACACCGTCCTGGCGGGCGCCGTCACGGACCTGCCCGAGCCGCACGCTCACGGCTACTACCGCTACCAGGACGGCGACGAGTGGAAGGTCGTCGACGTCTCCCGGCAGAACCTCTCCATGCTGCTCGGCGCCGGCGGCATGATCTCGACCACCCGGGACCTCCACACCTTCATCTCCGCGCTGAACGGGGGCAAGCTCCTGCCGGAGCCGCTGCTGGCCGAGATGCGCACGCCGCACGGGGAACTCGGCTACGGCCTCGGGCTGTTCGTGCAGGACCTGGGTCCGGACGGCGGCACCGTCTACCACCACAACGGCGGCGCCCCGGGCGGCTACGGGGCACTGATGTACAGCACGCCCGACGGCAGCAGGACCCTGACCGCCGGACTGACCACCGGGGATGCCGAGGTGAACCCCGCGGAGGTGTTCCCGAAGGCGTTGGACGGGCTCGTCAAGGCGGTGCTCGGCAACGGGCGGAGCGCGGCCTGACGACGGGCCCGGACATCGCGGCCCCGTCCGCCCCGCCGCCGGGCCGGCCCGGGGCGTGCGGGCCGGCCCGGGTTGAGCAGGTCAGGGGGCGGCGGGGACCCGGACGCACTCGACCCGAACGCCA
Organism: Kitasatospora sp. NPDC034023; assembly: GCF_055575795.1. Lineage (NCBI taxonomy): Bacteria > Bacillati > Actinomycetota > Actinomycetes > Kitasatosporales > Streptomycetaceae > Kitasatospora > Kitasatospora sp. NPDC034023. The sequence continues at coordinate 12,262 of NZ_JBVIRY010000033.1, read as the reverse complement.
CGGCAGACGGCTGAGCCCCCGCAATGGCGCCGCTCATCAGCACGTCGGCGGTTGCACGCCGCCCACGGCTCGGCCATCGCGCGCGCGGCTTCGCGGACCGGGGGACCGCCTCCTGTAGGCGAAGTCGAGGAGGCGGCCATCCGGGTTTCCTCAGGGTGCGGCGAGCGTAACGCGGGGCACTGACATTGGCCCCGGCTCAGCCGTTCCGGAGCCACCGGCACGGGCCCCCGACCGGTCGCGCTCCCGGCGGGACCGGTCGGCCCCGGCCCCCGGCCCCGGCAGCCGACGCTTCCGGGATCCCATGGCCGACCGCGTCCGCACTCGACGGCGAGCCGCCGGCGGGCGGGGCGCGGTGGGATGCGGCGCGGAGGGGTTCGGCGCGAGGTGACGCGATGTCAAGTGCACTGTGTCCCATCGAATGTCACAGTCCGATCCCTGTCATGTCCTGACGATTGTGACGCTCCGGGTGCCACCGAATGCCGTCCGCCGACGGTCCTATGGGGTGTCCGAACAGTCAGCACGCATCGTCATCGGGGAGCCACCATGTCCGTCCGTCACCGTCGTCGCCCGCTGCTCGTCTCCGCCGTCCTCGTCGTGGGGGCGGGGCTCGCGTTGACCGCGTGCGGGCCCGACAACACCGACTCGGCGGGCGGCTCGACGGCCCCCACAACCGCCGCCCCGGCCCCCGCCTCGGCCACCGCGCCCTCGACGCCGGGCGCCCCGGCGCCCGCTGCTCCCACGGCGAGCAAACCGGCCACCGCGGGGGCGCCGCACACCGCCACGCACGCGCCGTCCGGCGCGAGCCCGTCCGGCGGCACCCGGTCCGACGGTGGCGGTGCCGGTTCCGACGCCCGCCCGTGCGACATCCAGAACCTCGAGATCAACGCGACCGTACGCGCCGGGGCAGCCAACCAGTGGGTGATCGACGTGCACAACACCGGCACGACCGCCTGCTCCCTGAGTTCCTCCCCGGGGGTCGACCTGGGCAACTCCGTCTCCCCCGACCAGAGCAAGAACATCAAGCCGATACTCGCCAGCGGCACCTTGCGGTTCCCGGTCCCGGCCGGCCAGCACGCCTACGCGGTGATCGACCTCGACCCGAGCGGCGCCACCACCGGCACCGCCCCCGGCATCGACGAACTCAACGTGCTCGTCGACGACGACGACACCAACATGCCCCTCGCCAACACCCGCAACTTCCCGCTCAACAGCGGTGCACGAGTCCTGAACCCGCAGATGGGCATCTACCGCCCCAGCGTGGCGGAGGCGGTCACCTCCATGAAGGCCGCCGGCAAGTAGCCCCGCACGTCGGCTCCCCGCAGGACGCGCCTGCGGCCGACCTCCAGCACCACCGACGGCCTCGCCCCCTCATGACGGGGGCGAGGCCCTCACGCCGTCCGCCTCCGCCGGCCTGAGCCTGAGCACTCACCCGTGCGAGCGTGCCGTCAGCCGAGCTGCTCGGCGAGTCCGACGACGATGCCCTCGGGGCCGCGGACGTAGCAGAGCCGGTAGACGTTCTCGTACTGCACGATCTCGCCGACGAGTTCGGCACCGTGGGCCCGCAGGCGGGCGACGACGTCCTCGATGTCGTCGACGGTGAACATGACGCGACGGAGGCCGAGCGTGTTCGCCGGTGGGTCCTTCGGCTCGGCGGTGATGGCCTTCGGCCGGTGGAACTTCGCCAGCTCCACCCGCCCGTGGCCGTTCGGCACCCGCAGCATGGCGATGTCCTGGCGGACGTCCTCGAGCCCGATGACGCGCTCCGCCCCGCGCCATTCGAGGGGCCCCTTGCCCTCCAGCTCCATGCCGAGTTCGACGAAGAACGCAATGACGGCCTCAAGGTCGTCGACGACGATGAGGACGTTGTCCATTCGCTGGATCGCCATGCCGGGCCTCCTTCGTGGCACGGCCACGGTAGCCGCCTGTGCCCCTGCCTCGCTGTTCCGACCCGCCGCTGACCGCTCTCGCCGCGCACAGGGCGGCGGTCTCGCACGCGTTGACCGTTTGTCTACCCGCGCTGCCTAGCGTCCTTCCCCGTACCCGGCCCGACCCGGGCCGGCATCGAAGGGAGAACTCGCGTGTTACGCAAGACCCGTGCTCTGCTGACCGGTTCGGTCGCCGTCCTGGCCCTCAGCCTCACCTCGACCACCTTCACCGCCAATGCCGCCGGCGACCAGAGCGGCATCGACGCCTGTGCCCGTGAGGCCCAGTTGGCGGGCTTCGCGAAGGACAAGTCCGGCGAGGGCCGCAACGACGACGCGATCTACGCCGTGGCGATCGCCATGGCCGAGTCCGGCTGCAACCGTCTGGCCGTCCACACCAACCTTCCCACCGATCCCGACCCGGGCACCAAGGACCTCGGCGCCTGGCAGATCAACGAGCGCTGGTACCCGGAGGTCCACTACCACGACGCGGAGGTCGTCACCGCCGAGAACTGGCAGGACATGGGCTGGTCGGCCCGCAAGGCCTTCAGGATCGACAACGACGGCACCGGCCGGGGCTGGGCCTCCTGGGCGGCCTGGAACCTGGGCACCTACCAGCAGTACCTCGGCCAGGCGCGCGACGCCGTCTACCGCGTCTGGCAGTGACGCGCCGCCGCAGGTGACCGCCTCGGACGGTCCTCGAACGGTCCGTGAACGGGTCCGGGGACAGGTCCTCGAACGGTCGTGAACGGTCCGCGGACGGTCCGCGAACGCGAGCGAGGCCCGGCACCCGAGTGGGTGCCGGGCCTCGCCCGACCGTGGAGCGCCAGGCCCGGGTCGCACGGACTCTTCCTACTGAAAGTAGGACGTGCTCTGGTAGCACCGCTGACGCCTGATGAGGAATCATCTCCCTCGCGACGAGAAGAATATTAGCAGGTCAGCGGCACGGCGTCGAAATTGCTCACCCGTGGTCCTCGCCGTCCGGGGCGGGTGTCAGCTGTCGTGCCCGAGACCGCGGTCGGGCGCGCTCATGTCGCCCGTGACGGGTGTGCCGTCGGCGAGCCCGTAGCGCAGGAAGACGGTGCCCTGCGGGCCGGCGGCCGGCGGTTGGAGGAGCGTGAGGTTGGTGGGCACCGCGCCCTCGTCGAACACCTTCTTTCCGACGCCGAGGGTGATCGGGTGGACCCAGAGGTCGAGTTGGTCGAAGAGCTTGTCGCGCAGGAGGGTCTGGACGAGGTCCAGGCTCCCGACGACCTTCACGTGTTCGTGCCGGTCGCGGAGCTCGCGTACCGCGGCGGGCAGGTCCGGGCCGAGCTGCGTGGAGCCGGCCCAGGGCAGGTCGGGAGTGCCCCGGGAGGCCACGTACTTGGGGACACGGTTGAAGAGCTCGGCGATCGCGTTGTCCGGCCCGTCCTTCTGGTGCGGCCAGTAGGCGGCGAAGATGTCGTACGTGCGCCTGCCGAGCAGGAGGGCGTCCGTGTCCTCGTACGCGGCGAGGATCTGTGCCCCGGTGACCTGATCGATCAGGGGCGCCTGCCAGCCGCCGTACGGGAACCCGACCGGGTCCTCGTCGGGGCCGCCGGGCGCCTGCCCGACGAGGTCGAGGGTGGTGAACAGTTCGATGTGGATGAGGCCCATGCCGTACTCCAGACTCCTCGCAGAGCACACGCCGACCGGTCGTGAGGCGCGCAGCACGGTGCCCGGCGGACGCCTCCTGGCCGGGACGCCGCACCGGCACTCCCGCTCACGATAGGTCACGGGACCCGTCCGGCCCGGCCGATCGGCCCGCGCCGCGCGTCGGCCGGGCTGTCACAGAATCCTCGGACCGGTTAACGCTTCCGCCTTCTCAGGCCTCCTGGTTGTAGAAGTGTTGAACGAGAGCAGGGGAGTGCGAACGGTGGATCCCGTCGTGGGTTCGGTTGCGGCAGCTGTGCTGGGACTGGTGGGGGCCTTGGCCACCCTCGTGGGGCAGTTACGGTCACGCCAACAGGACCGGCCTCAGTCGCCTCCGCCACCTCTGCCGCCTCAGTCGCCTCCGCCTCCTACGGTCGTGGTCGTCCTGGCGCTGCGCGCGTGCGATGCCGACGACGCCGGCCAGGGGCAGCCGGTGCAGCAGGAGAAGCGGGGTCACGACGCGCATGAGTGAAACCGGTCCGGACGGGGAGGCCGCCTCGGCGGCGTCCCTCGGGCACCTGCCGGCCTCCGCCTCCGACAGCGGGAGTGAAACCAGTTCCCGAGACGGGGAGTTCGCGTACTTCTATCGCACGTGCATCCGCAGGCTGGTGGCGTTCCTGATGTGGCAGGGGGCCCCGGCCGCCCTGGCCGCGGACTTGGCCCAGGACACGATGGTCAAGGCGTACGAGCGGTGGGACCGAATCCAGTCGCCGGAAGCGTGGAGCCGAAGAGTTGCGTCCCGGGAGCTGGTGCGGGCCTTCAGCCAGGTCGAGGAGAGCATTGACGAACTCGCGCTCGAACCGACCTCGCTGTTGCCGGTGCCGGACGAGGCCGCCGAATGGGAGGGACAGCAGGAGGTGTTGCACCTGCTGCGTGACCTGCCCGCCCGCCAGCGACAGGTTCTGGCCTGGACGCTGGACGGCTACAAACCGACGGAGATCGCGGCCGAGTTGGGGCTCAAGGCGGCGGCAGTCCGGGCCAGCCTGTTCAAGGCGCGCTTGGCCGTGTCCAGCAGGATGACCGATCGAGAGGGGGATTGATGGGCGAGCATTCTGTTCCCGAGCGGCGCACCCGTGAATTCTCGGACTGGCTGACAGCTGTGCAGACGGCGTTCCTGACGGGGCTTGACCGTCACCTGCACGTGGAGGCCGGGCTGCGCGAGGTGATGCTGAGTGCCGACCACAAGGATCTGGCCGAGGGCCTGGACGCGGTGTTGGACGTCGAGGCCGGACTGGTGTCCATCATGTCCCGGACCACGGCCAGGACCGAGTTCGAGGAGACGGCCGCGCCCCTCTACGACGTCGGCCTGATGCACCAGCGCTTCGAGCTGATCGGTCCCGAGCAACGGCTGGAGCTGCGGGAGCATCCGCTGGTCACATCGGCGATCCTCGCCGATCTCCTGATCCGGACGGTCGTCCTGGCGCAGGACCTCACCTTCGGACTCGGGTTCGGCCGGTATCACGGGATGCCGTTGAAAAGGGCCGTGTTCGCCGCTCAGGGAATTGCCCAGGGTATCGCCCACGGATTGGACGGGCGGGCCGCCCTCGGGTGGGAACTACGGGACATGGCTCACGAAATCGTGGCGCTGCTCGAACCCCATTACCCGGCGATCGACCAGGCGGGCAGGGTCGGACAGGTCCTTGTCCGAGAAATGGCGGGGACGATCGACCAACGCGTGAGAAGCGCGGAGCATCCGGCGATCGCAGAATTCCTGCGGGCCTGCCAGGTGTTCCTGTACGCGGTGCGCGGCGGAGAACTGACCCGTGCTGTACAGGAGGTGGAGTACCTCACCCGGGCGCTGGCCGCGCAGGTCGGAGAACTGCTCGGGCTCGGCGAACCGGAAACCCTCGACCTGGAATTCCTCTCGGAAATCCTGGACGACTTCACCACCGCGGACCTGAGCACCGCCGACCTCACGCACGTCGACCTCGCAGGAGTCCGCTGGTCCGAGCTGCGCACCCGGTGGCCGGCCGAGATCAGCGTCGACCAGCTCCGGGAGGACTCACGGGAGACGCTGCCCGGGTCCGGGATCTACGTCATCCGGCCGGGCACCGGAGCGCGGGACGTGACCAGGGTCTGACCTGCCGGTCCACCGGTTCGCCCTGGTGTCGGACAGCGGTCCGGTCGACGCCGGCGCCGCACTCGCAAGCACTGTCACGTAGTTGCAGGCAATGCCAAGCACTGCCGAGCACTTGCAAGCAACGCACGGAGAAAGGCACGAGGAAGGTGTCAGGTGAGGTTTCCCGTCACTGAGGAACTGATCGACTGCACGGCCCTGGGCGACCGGACCCGGTGGGACCGCTCCCTGCCGGCGGTGGCCGCCGAGGGCGCGGCGGCCCTGCGCCGGCACGGGTTCTTCGTCGTCCGGATCGGGGCGCTGCGCTGGGGCGAGGAGGACAGCCGTGACGTGGCGCACCGCCTCGCGGCGCAGCTGCGCGAGCGGCTGCTGCGGGACGGAGCGCCCGAGCAGCTGCGTCCGCTCGCGGATGCCGCCAAGGAGCTTTTCCCGCTGCTGCGTTCGCTCAGCACGCGGTGCCCCTGCAGGGACTGCGAGGGAGAGGTATGGCGGGTGTTCTGCCACGTCACGACCCCGGGGGCCGGGCTCAACTGGCGCCGGTTCCGGGAGCGTTACGAGAGCCTGGCGCCCAGCGAGCGCTTCGACCTGCTGATCGGCGACAACCTGACGATGCACCACGGCGGGCTCGCCGGCGGTCCGGGCCCTGGGGATCGAGCACACCCGGACCGGCACACCGGTGCTGGTCTCGGCCTTCGTGGACTCCGACGCCCGGGCGTCGGACTGGTCCGAGGTCGGGGCGCTGTTGGAGGGCAGCCGGAATACGCCAGAAACGTGCCGTAGGGGTCAACCCCGACGGCGGGCGGCGGGGTCGCGCTCAGCGACGTGCCGGGCGACCGCGTCGACGCCGGGGCGAGCGTAGCGTTCCAGGGACCGTACGGGGGGTCCGGCACTGGTGAGCCCAAAAGGGGCAGTGGGATGATCTTGAAGGGCTGAGTGCCTGCTGCGGCTCTATCACCCGGGGCCCGGCGTTGTTTCGGCTTCCGCGGTTCTGATCATCCCAGGGCTGGGTGCCCGAGAGGATCCCGCGCGGGCGCGTACGGCGCGTCCGGTAGGGGCTGGAAACCGGGCGGGGAGGGGATGACCTCGATCGAGAGGACCGCGTATCCGCGGTTCAAGCGGCTGATCACCGCGCGCGCGAGCTGCACGTGTTCTTCACGCCGTCCGACGACGTGGCCGGGGGTGACACCGTTCCTCAGGCAGCGGGCGACTGCCCGGCGTCCGGCCGACAGGCCTGCTTGAGCTTCATCTCTGCCTCGTGCCTCTTTGCCACGCCAGCCCAGTAGGGGTGGGCGTACAGCTCGGCGGCGATGGAGCCGAACGCCGCGCGGCGCTCCTCGCTGGGGTCGGCGGCCCAGGCCGCCTCGGCCGCATACCAGCGCTGCTGGAGTTCGAGCAGGTCAAGCGGAAAGCGCGCGCTGCGTGCTCCGCGCTCGCCTCGCCACCGAGTTCGCCGGCCCCGACGGCAGCACACCCGACCAACTCGCGCCGCTGATCCAGGCCCTGCTCGCCGTCGCCCGGGCCCGATCCATCCTGACGTGGCTCAACAAGCCGAGCGGCGGCGCCGCACTCCTACGGAACCTGGCCATCGCGGGCGTCGTGGTGACGCACGACGTCCTCGATGCCGAGGCCAACCGGCCCGCAGCCGTCGTCCTGCGCGCCACCCTCGTTCACCTCGGCGTCCTCCCCGAACGCCACGAGTCCCTCGAACGCCTCGAACCCTGGCTGGAGATGAAGACCGCCGGCGCCCCGCCCGAGCACCGCAGCCTCCTGCGCGCCTACGGCAGCTGGGTCGTCGTCCGGGGCGCTCGACGCCGCGCCGAGCGGACGCGGTTCACTACGGGGAGCCTTGCCCGCCTGCGGCAACACCTGCTGTCCGTCATCACCTTCCTCACCTGGACGACCGAGACCGGCCTCGCCCTCGACGCCGTCACCCAGCGGCACGTCGACGACTGGCTGGACGCCGGCGGACGTCCCGGCGCTCCATTCGCGGCTTCCTCAAGTGGACCTCCCGACGCGGCCTCACCACCGACCTCGACGTACCGGGTCTGCAGCCCGCGGCCGAGCCAAGGGACTGGTCCACACCCGAACAGCGGTGGACCCTGCTGGACCGCTGCCTGAACGACGACAGCCTCCCGCTCGACGTCCGCGCGGCAGGCTGCCCGACTCTCCTCTACGGCATCAGCGGCCAGCGCATCACCGAGCTCACCACCCGCCACCTCACCGGCGGCACGCAGCCCACGACCCAGCTCGGCGTCCACCCTGCAGCCCTCCCGCCGGCCGCGTTCCACATGCTCGCCCAGCAGGCCGAACACGCCGTCACCGCCTCGGCCATCGCCCGCACCTCGGCCCGGCCCAGCACACCGTGGCTCTTCCCCAGCCAACTCGCTGACCAGCCTGTCACCGCCCACCACCTCACCTCGAAGCTGCGGCGCCACGGACTACCGGTCATCCCCCTGCGCAACTCCGCCCTGATCACCCTCGCCGCCGACCTGCCCCCGTCCGTCCTCAGCTCACTCCTTGGCATCAGCCTCACCAGCGCCCTGAAGTGGACCCGCCGCGCCGGCCGCGACTGGAACACCTACCTGACCACCCGAACCTGATCACGCGGTCGGGGTTCCTGCGGGTAGCCACGGTCGTGATGCGGTCGACTTGTATCTCTTGTGCAGGTCGCCTTGTGCTGGGCGGAAACTGACGTTGCTTCTACGCTGGGGCCCGGCGAATCGCGTATCCAGGGGGCATAGGTGACAGGTCACGTACTGGCAGGACGCTATCGGCTGACCGAACAGCTCGGGGCTGGCGGCATGGGGGTGGTGTGGCGGGCCGAGGATCTCGTGCTGCACCGCACCGTGGCCGTCAAGACAATCGCCGCCAGGCCTGGGGTCACGGCAGAGGCGGCGGACCGGCTGCGCCGCGAGGCCCGGGCCGCCGCCGGACTCTCCGACAGCCCCCACGTCGTGACGGTGCACGACTTCGGCCAGGACGGCGACACCCTCTTCATCGTCATGGAGCTCGCCCCCGGCCGGACCCTCGACCGAGTCCTAGCCTCCGACGGACCGCCCTCCCCCGCCCGCGCCGTGGACTGGGCCCGGCAGGTCTGCGCCGCCCTCGCCTTCGCCCACGAACGCGGCATCGTCCACCGGGACATCAAGCCGGCGAACGTGATCCTCACCCCGGACGGGACGGTCAAGGTCCTGGACTTCGGCATTGCCTGGTTCCACCCGGCCCTCGGCCTGGAACAGTTAAGCCGGACCGACAGCATCCTGGGCAGCGCCCCCTGGATGTCTCCCGAGCAGGCCCACAACCGGGGTGTCGGCCCCGCCTCCGACCTGTACTCCCTGGGCTGCCTGCTGCACCACCTGCTCACCGGTGCCCCGCCCTTCGGCGGCCGCGAGCTCCTCGCCCAGCTCGTCGCCCACGCCTCCGAGGCCTCCGAACCGCCGTCCCGGAGCCGCCCGGGCCTCCCGCCGGAGCTCGACGCCCTGGTCGCGGAACTGCTCGTCAAGGACCCGGAACAGCGCCCGGCCTCGGCGGCCGAGACGGCCGCCCGGCTCGGGGCGGTGGCCGAGCTCCTCGGCGCACAGCCCACCGCGGGCTCGGCACCACGGCCCTCGTTGCCGCCACGGCCACCTCTCCCACCAGCTGGCTCCGACCCAGCCGAGCCGGCCGACGACCGGAAGGCGAGCCGACGCTCGGTACTGCTCGGCCTGGGCGTCGTCGTCGTGACGGGTGGCGCCACCGCCGCGCTCGTTCCCCGGATCCTTGACGGCGGCAAGGGCTCGGGCAGCGGCGGTGCGGCGGCGACGGGCGCCTCCACCGGGGCTACCGCCCAGGCGGTCCGACCACGCTGGACGGTACCCGGCAACGACGTGCCGTCCGGCCAGGTGGGCCCCCTGCTCATAACGAGCGCCGGCCCCCGGGACGCCCAGTCCGGCAAGGTCCTGTGGCCGTATCCGGGCCAGGCCACTCCGATCGCTGACGCCCTGCGCCTCTTCTGGGACTCGATCCTGGTACGCAACGGTGACTCGGTACAACGCCTCGACAACGCTACCGGCAAGGCGCGTTGGTCGCAGGATCTGAGTCTCGGCAACGATGAGGTGAGCGATGGCCTCCACCACATCGAAGTAGCGGACAACGCCCTGTACGTCGGCAAGGGCAAGCACGTCTGGCGCCTGGACCCGGCCAGCGGCACGGTGGTGTGGACGTACGTGATCGGCAGGGACGTGACCGAGGTGATGGGCCTCGACCTGGCCGGTGGCGCCGTCCTGATCTACGACATGGTGGACGGCTGGCTCGCAATCTCCCAGGACACCGGGAAGGACCTCTGGAGGCGCAAACCAGCCGACCGGAGCGAGGACACCGAGCTCGCCGGCTCCACTGACGACCGAATCTACTTCGCGGGCACCAAGGAGCTCCATGTCGTGGCTGCCGCTGACGGCAAGGTCCTTGGGCCGCTCCAGGCCGGCGGTCTGGTCCTCCCCGAGTTCGGCCTGGTCGCCGGTCGATCCCCGGCGGAGAACTACGTCTCAAGCGCGTGGAACCTGGCCGATGGCCGCCGAGTGTGGAGCGTCGCCGACACCATGGTGATCCGCAGGTGGGACACCGCCCTGCAACTCATGAACGTGCGCAACCCCGGCAGCCGGGTCGTCGACATCCGTAACGGCACCACCCTCTGGGACGCGCAGGACCTGCGTGACGTCATGCCCGACAACCGGAAGGCCACCGCCAACCCCGGCCCTCCCTGGTGTTTTTCCGCTGCCGACTCGGCCTCCGACCTGGTCCTGGTCGACCCGGTGAGCGGCCGGCGCAGCCGCCCGGTCCGCTTCCCGCAGCGCATGGTGCGGTTCGCCCGGGTCCTCGGCGACGCCGTGTACGTCATGTGCGACGACGGGCAGAAGGTCGGCGACTCCCTGGTGAACCCGGTGATTTACGCGATCGACCGCCCGGACCGCCCGTAAACGGCACCATCACGGCTCACTGGACTCCTACGCTGGCCTCGCTCCCGCGACCAGTTCCTCCGGATCGTCCCCTTCAGGGCGAACACGCCCCACGCATACGACGCACATCGAATACGTGCCTGTCACCAGCTGTCCGAGCCGATCTATGCCCGGAGCAGATCACGCGGTAGTACGCCAGCCAGGGCTTAAGGGGCTGGTTGAGCTGCCCAACCCGTCAACCGGCCACGGATGGCCAAAGTGCCTAATGTGTAAAGAGGCGGCTGTTTCGCCGCCTGCGAGAGCCGGTTCTCTCGGGGTTAGGGATGGCTGTGGGCCGAGTGCGCCGTGGGATGCTGAGGCTGCTGACCGCAGTGGCAGTTGTGGACGCGACGCTGTCGGTGCTGGCGGGCAATGCCGCGACTGGTGACAAGCGGTGGCCAGGCGTCCTGGACAGCCTGCGGACCCATGAGCTGCCCCGACTTTCGTGGAGTCCGTGAACAGCCGCCTCGACCTGGGCCTGGAGTTGACCCCAGCAGCGACGGTGCCCGGCCCGCGCGCTTCCGAGGGCCGGGGCGCCACGGCATCCACCTGACCAGAGCCGGGCGCACGGTGGAGGCATGGCCGGGCGGGTGCGCCGCTGTGCAACATCTTCTGAATCCACTCCGCCGCCCCGCCCTTGGCGGTGATCTTTCCGCGCTTGTCCTGCAGGTACATGTTCTCGGATGAGGACGGCGCCAGCCGGGGAACGGAAGCGGCATTGCTTCAGAGCGCGGGGCCCTCGGCGGCGGCCAGCATGTTCTCGATGAGGTCGGCGGCGCGCGGGGTGCCGCCCTCGGCCCGGGCGGCGGCCTGCAACTGTTTGGACCGGTCGACGCGTTCCGGATCCGCGACCAGGTCGTTCAGCGCCGCGCGAAGGGTCTCGGCAATGGCGTCAGCGGTGTCCACACGGCGGGCGACGCCGAGCTCCACGAGCCGGTCGGCGTTCATGAACTGCTTGGCTCCCTGCGGCACGGCGAGACTCCGGCGTACCTGCTCCGGAGCCGTTGCGTAATCTGGCCAGCGTGACCACGACCGTCCCCGGCCGCCGAGGCGACCGGTTCCGTCTTGTCTGCCATGACTCGTCCGATCCACCTGGCCCGAGAGCCCGAGGCCGAGCGCCGGGCCAGGCTGCCGTATCACAGACTTACACGATCTTTCAGGCTCATACAAGATTTTCGTAGCCGGTGATCGCTTCAACTTACCTCTGGTATCGGCTGGTTGGCGGTGAGAGGCTGGCTGCGTGTGTTGTCGTGGTGGGGGACCTGCTGCCGCAGCTGGCCGCGGTGCGGGTCGATCGGGTGGAGGCTGGCGGAGATCTGTTGAGGATCACGGCCCGGACCAGGGATGACGCCGAAGCGGTGTGTCCGGCGTGCGGGCAGGTATCGGACTGGGTTCATTCGCGATACGAGCGGCATGTCGCGGACGAGGCGGTCGGCGGGCGCCTGGTCGTGATCGACTTATCGGTGCGCCGTCTGTACTGCGAGAACCCGGGCTGCGAGAAGGTCACCTTCGCAGAGCAGGTAGACGGGCTGACGCAGCGCTACCAGCGCCGCACGCCAGCCCTGCAGAAGGTGGTCGACGCGGTCGCCGTGGCCCTGGCCGGGTCGGCCGGGGCC